>CALDQK010000822.1 GCA_937911525.1 uncultured bacterium | reverse complement strand
CGCTCTGGCATGAGACTTGTCGCGCGCTGCGCGCGCTCTGGCATGAGCTTCGTCGCGCGCTGCGCGCGCTATTTGGCGAGCAGGTCGAGCACGTCCGCCAGCGCGAGCAGGCACTCGCTCGTGCGCTCCGGTCGCAGGTGGCTCGAGCCGAAGTCGGCGCGGAACCCGCCGACCGCCCGGCCGGGGGCCGCGCAGAACCAGCGGTGGCGGTCGTCGAGCTGGAGCGCCAGGAGCTCGCCCGAGCCGCGCAGGACCTCCTGGCGGAGGGCCGCGGATTGGGCGCCATTAGCCGGGAGGAGCTGCGCCACGCGGGCTAGATCACGCACGCGGCGGGTGCCGTCCTGTTGCTGCTGGAGGGCCCGCTGCGCCCAGCCCTGGAGGCGGGCGGTGGCGCGGGTCTTGCCAGCGCGCGCGAGCTCGAGCAGGAGCTCGCGCTCGCGCGGCTTGGCTGGGTCGAGGTTGTCGAGCTCGCCGATCAGCTGGTCGGCGGTCGCGGCCCAGCGCTTGGCGCCGGTCGCGCGGGAGTAGACGAGCAGCGCTCGCGCGGCGAGCTGGCGGCTCGCGGCCGGCGGCGCGCTCAGCTGACGCGCGAGCGTGTCGGCCAGGTCCTGGTGCTTGCCCCGCATGGTGTCGGGCAGCCCGGCCAGGGCGATCAGCAGCGCGGCGCGCGTGGCGTCGGGCAGGTCCGCCGGCGCGAGGTCCTTGGCCGCGTGCTCGAGCAGGTGCTGCGCCGCCGCGAGCAGGATCTTGCCCTCGCCGGCGTCCCCGCGGCGGGCGAGCCGGGCCAGGGCCTCGATCGCCGCGGCGTGCGCCGCGAGGCTCGCGGGCGCCGGGGTGCCGGCGTCCGCTCCCGCGCTGTCGAGGCGGTTGTGCGTCGGGCTGTAGCCGGCGGGCAGGCCGGCCTCGGGCTGGATCAGGCGCGTCAGGAAGCGGACCCCGCGGCGGAGCGACTCGCGCAGGCTGCGCAGGCTGGCCTCGGGGCGGGGCTGAGCCTCCGCGCCGACGAGGTCCACCGGGCCGCCGCCAGGGCGGCTCGAGACGAAGGCCTCGGCCTCGAAGCGGAACACGGCCTGGCCAGCGGACTGCCAGGCGCGCTTCCCCAGGCCGGCGCGGGCGCAGGCGAACTCGAGCGCCTCCTCGAGGTCGATCAGGTCCTCGATCACCGGATCCCCGGGCAAGAGGTAGACCTCCTGCCCGTCGGCGCGCAGGGCCAGCCCGTGGAGGCTCGCTTCCCAGGCGGGGTCGACGCCGAGCCGGCCACCCTCCCGCACGAGCTTGGCGGGGGTCAGGTCGCGACCGATCGCGATCCGGAGCGCGGCCTCGCGGGCCAGGAGCGGGCGGTAGCCGGGGTCGTCCTTGAAGTCCTCGACGGCGCCCTTGAGCGCGCTGGCGAGGGTCTTGCCGCGGCCGCGTCCGAAGTAGCGGGGGCCTCCGTTGGGCGTGATCACGGTCACGAACACGGGGCGGTCGTCGAAGGCGAGCAGGCGCTCGGGCGAGCGGGCGAGGACGGCCTCCTCGGGCGGGGTCTGGCTGGGGAGGCGCAGGCGGCAGGCGGCCCGCACGTAGTCCAGCATGTGGGCGCGCAGCTCGGGGGAGAGGGTCTGCGCGCGCTGGCTGAGGTAGCGGCGCACCTCGCGCCGCTGCGGGCCGAAGCCGGCGCCCGCTTCGCGCAGGAAGGTCCGACCCGCGGTCTCGGCCGCCTCGGGGCGCTTGAGCCGCGAGTAGGTCACGAAGCGCCAGTAGTCGACCCAGGGGTCGGTCCCGACGCCGGAGCGGGCTTGCTCGAGCGCCGCGAGGGCTTCGGTCGGCTCGCCCAGGTAGAGGTGGCAGCGCGCCATGCCGACCAGGGGCGCGTGGCTGACGACGCCTGGGGGCACGGGCAGCCCGAGCAGGCGCAGGTAGCCCGCCGTCTCCTGGGCGTGGGAGCGGACGCGCTCGGAGACGCGCTTGTAGGCGGCGATCGCTTCGCGGTGCTCGCCGAGGTGCTCGTGCAGGGAGGCGAGCAGGTCGAAGGCCAGCGCGTTGTCCGGCTGGAGCGCGAGGACCGCTTGGCAGTCCGCCTTGGCCCCGCGGTATTCGCCGAGGAAGGCGAGGGTGCGCGCGTGCAGGTAGAGCGCCTGAGTGTGCTCGGGCTCCTCGCTCAGCAGCTCCTCGAGGGCTCCGCGGGCGCCGACGTAGTCCCCCGAGCTGAACAGGTTGGTCGCTCGCTTGAGCGGGGAGACGCGCTCGGTGTCGAGCTCCTCCTCTCTGACGACCACGGCGTCTTCGGGGGGCGGGCCGCTGCGCTCTCCGGCAGGAGGTGCGCCGCAGGCGACGAGGGCGAGCAGGGGGGTGAGCAGGAAGCGCTTCATGTCTGATGTCATGACGACTGGGGGTTTAGTCGCCCCACGCTACCAGCCGGGGAGCGAGGGGCCGGTACACGAAAGCGCCCGGCCTGTGGCCGGGCGCTCGTCGCGTCGAAATCGCTTCGGCTAGGCGTTCTTGGCCGCGAGGGCCATGATCGCGGCCGGGAGCGTGGCGGCGCCTGCCCCCACCGTGGCCTTCTCCTTCATGGGACGGCGCTCGAGCAGCTTGTGGCCGCACTCGCAGTCCCAGAGGACGAACATGGTCTCGCGCTCGACCACGTCGTACTGATAGTTCATTTCGCTACGGCAGGATTCGCAGATCATGGAGTTCCCTAATCAATCCCTAGATTCGCCCGAGTGCTGCTCCCCAAGGCAGCGGAGTGCACCCGCGGCTTCGATGCGGCTCTTCGAGCCAACGTTCCCGTTCCACTCGCGCTGCGGACGCCCGACTGAAATTCCCCCGTGGAATCACCCTGAGGGGGTCGCCAGCGTTATCGAGTGGAGTTCTTGATCCCTGTGGGCGGTGAAGCTCACCCCCCGTGAGCGGCACAGGATATGAGCGACCTTGGGCTGGTCAAGGAAAAGTCCTCTAAGCCGTTGTCCAAAGCGAGATTGCAGCGATCTCTGGCGGCAGGGCCGCCCTTGCCAACCATCGAGGGCGCGTCTATGGTGTTCTTCCTCACCGTGTCCAGTCGAAAGGGCCTGCGAGCATGACCGACGAACCCGTCGGCTACCTGGGCGGAGCCAGCGGAGATGACCCCTATGGGGCTCCCGCTGACGACCCCCACAACCCCCACACCGCCACCGACGACGCGCCTGTGGACGAGATGGAATACGCCCTTCCGCCTGCGGATAATCCGCCGGAGGAGGTCGCAGGCTATCTCGGCGGCGAGTCGGAGCTCCCCGCCTTGCCGGCCGTGGAGGAAGACTCTGCGGCCTACAGCCACCGGGACTTCATGGCTGGCGGCGAAGGGGGCGAGGAGTACTACGAGGACCCCTACGGCGGGGATCCCTACTCCCAGTATGAGGACCCCTACGGCGGCGCGGCCACGGCCGAGGCGGACTACGACGACCCCTACGCGGGCTACGACGCGAACGCCGCGGCCGACACGGACCCGAGCTACTTCGACAGCCTCGGCCACGACGACGACGTGCCCGAGACCGGAATGCAGACGCAGACCGAGGTCGGCTACGACACCGAAGAGTTCGCCGACGACGACCAGCCCAAGACGATCAGCCAGCAGGATGCCGAGAGCATCATTCGGCGGATCACGACCAAGCGGATCCTGCCGCCCGAGCAGCAGCAGGCCAAGCCGCTCAACCGTCCCCAGCCGCTGACGCCGGCGGGGGGTGGGCTGAAGATCTGGCCGATCCTGCTCGTGCTCGTGATCCTCAGCGGCGCTGGGGTCTACGTGTTCCGCAAGCAGATCGCCCGCCTGCACCCGGCGCTGGCCTTCCTAGACCCGCAGCCGGCCGTCGGTCCGATGAAGTCGACGCAGCCCAAGGTCGACCCCGAGCAGGTCAAGAAGGACAAGCTGCTCAAGATGGTCCTCATGAGCGAGGCCAAGGCCTTCGGCGTCGACATGAAGGAGCTGGAGAAGAAGAAGGACCCTGCTCCCGGCGCCAAGACCGGCGAGGGCCAGGCTCCCGCCAAGACCGAAGGAGGCAAGTAATGCGTTCGCTCTTCGTTTGCTGCGGCGCCCTGGCCGCCTTCGCGCTCAGCTCCTCGCTCGTGGCTCCCGCGGCCGCCGAGGCGGGGGTGATCGTGCTCAACAACGGCAACGTGATCACCGGTCGAATCCGCAAGGAAGAGGACACGGCTGAGTTCGTGACCATGCGCTGGCCCTACAAGCACCTGACCCATCGCGGTCACCAGAAGTACGAGCACGGCTCGGCGCCGCACAACATTCGCTGGCACCGGCGCAACACCGAGAAGCAGGACTACGACCAGCCGACGGACGAGTACTGGGAGAAGTACGAGGACATCGAGAAGTATCCGATCGACCCCAAGTTCATGGCTCTGCGCGAGCGCTGGCTGCTGAAGCGGAAGCGTCAGGAGGACAGCAACGAGGGGCTGGTCGTGATCGACGACCCGCTGACCAAGGGGCCTCGCCTGCACCCGATCCCCGTCGACGCTGGCACCTTCAAGGTCCAGAAGCCCGAGGGGTGGAGCTCGCTGGTCGAGGACAACATTTGGATCTTCCAGGCCAAGGAGGCGCGCGAGGGCTACCACCCGCGGATCCACGTCTTCGCTGGCCCGGCGGTGATCGGTCAGGCCGACGATCAGCTGCAGTGGTTCGAGAGCCGCATGAAGCGCGTGGCCGACGAGGGCGGCTTCGAGGTCAAGGACAAGGCGCACCTCAAGACCCGCCCGGGCGGCGGCTTCGACCAGGTGATGTCGACCCGCACGGTGGTGCGGAATCGACCGGTCATGGCCCTCCGCAAGGTGTTCTTCCGCAAGAAGCACACCTACTTCTTCACGGCCTACTGCCACGAGAGCGAGTTCCCCGAGCTGCGCGCGCTCTTCGAGCGCTGCATGGCCTCGATGCGAATCAACGAGGACGCCAAGCCGGCGAAGAAGCCTGCGGTGGCCAAGAAGCCCTAGGCGATCTTCCTGGGACGGACTCGAGCGGCGGCGGGAGATCCCGCCGCCGCTGTGCTTTTGGTTTTCTCCGAACGGGCGTGAATCGATGGTCGAAGGTCGCTGCGCGCCAGAGAAGGCCTGGTTATACTGCTCCACCTTGCGCGCGAGAGCGCGCTCTTCGTGAGGGATGCATGGAGGAGCCAACCGTCGACCAGGCCGCTGCGCAGGACGACTCCCCAGACGCTGATGGCGAGGGAGGGCAGGTTGCCGCCGCCCCCAAGCCGGGTGAGTCTTCTGGCTCGGACTCCGACGACACCGCGACCGAGGGCGAGCAGCCTGCGGCCGAGGGCGAGCAGGTGCCCGACGATCCAGCCGAGGTGTATCGAATTGCCCTCGCGCGCTACCTCGAGAACGACGCCGTCGGCGCCCTCGACATCGTCGCCAAGACCCTCGAGCGCGAGGGAATCGACGACAAGATCCGCGACAAGCTCGAGCGCCTACAGCGCCGGGCGCGCGGCCACATCAAGAAGGAGACCTCGCGGATCCAGCGCCTGAAGCGCGAAGAGGGCGGTGACGCAGCTGAGGCTGCTCCGGCGGAGACCTCCAGCGACGCCAGCGACGAGAGCGCCAGCGACGAGAGCGCCAGCGACGAGGCTGCCAGCGACGACGACGCGACGGACGAGGCTGCCAGCGACGAGGCTGCCAGCGACGACGACGCGACGGACGAGGCTGGCGACGGCGCCGCCGCGACGGACGAGGCTGCTAGCGACGACGACGCTGCGACGGACGAAGCAGTCAGCGACGAAGCCGCGACGGACGAAGTCAGCGACGACGCCGCGACGGACGAAGCCAGCGACGAGGGCAGCGACGACTCCGCCGACGAGGGCGGAGCCGACGAGGTCGCGACCATGGACGAGAGCGGCGAGCGCGCGGCGCCCGTCGACTCCTCCAGCGCGGTCGGCGCCCCGCTGGACCAGCGCCCGCGGCGTCGCCCCGACTCGCAGCGGGCTCCTGCGGTCCGGCCCGGAGGCCCTGGCGCGCCGCCGCGGCGCAAGCAGCAGCGTCCGACCGCTCAGCGTCCCCCGCGTCAGCGGCGCCCGGGCGCTCCCGCCCCCAGCGGTGGCGCTCCTGCGCTCGCGCGCGAGCTCGACCGCATGTCGGGGCAGATCGAGACCATGTCCAAGGCCATGCGGGGGGTGGAGAACCACACCCTCAAGGTCGCGGAGGCCTACCAGCGCCTCTCGGCCAGCGGGAAGCGCAAGGAGCAGGCCTACGACCAGCTCTACGAGGAGCTGCGCACCTACAAGGACAACTTCCTGCTCCAGGCCCAGAAGCCGCTCTTCAAGGACATCATCCTGCTCTTCGACGGAGTGCGCCGCACGATGCGCGCCTTCGAGGAGTCGGAGGAAGCTCCGACCAAGGAGAAGGTGGCCGAGAGCCTGCAGCACCTCCAGGACGAGATCCTCGAGGTGCTCTACCGACGAGACATCGAGTTGATCGAAGAGCACCCCGAGATGCTCGACATCGACTTCCAGAAGCCAATCCGACGAATCGAGACCGACGATCCGAGCGAGGACCGCAAGGTCGAACAAGTCCTCCGCGAGGGTTTCCGTATGAACGACGTGGTGCTGCGACCGCAGGAGGTCGTGGTAAAGCGTTGTCTCAAGGAAAGAGAGTCCTAGAGCATGTCCGACGACGCCAAGCGCAAGATCGCGGGGATCGACCTCGGCACCACCTATTCGGCGATCGCCCATTTCGACGAATACGGCAAGGTCGACATCATCCCCAACAGCGACAACGAGCGGATCACCCCCTCGGTCATCCTCTTCGAGGACGACGAGGTGATCGTGGGCAAGATCGCCAAGAACCAGGCGGTCAGTAACCCCGAGAACGTGGTCCAGTTCGTCAAGCGCCACGTGGGTGAGCCCGACTGGGTGCGCGTGATCGAGGGGCGGGAATACACCCCCGAGATCCTCTCGGCGATCATCCTCAAGCGGATCGTGTCCGACGCGGAGGACCAGCTCGGCGAGCCGATCTCCGACGTGGTGATCACCTGCCCCGCCTACTTCAACGACAACGAGCGCAAGGCGACCGGCGACGCCGGCAAGATCGCCGGCCTCAACGTGCTGGGCATCCTCAACGAGCCGACCGCTGCCGCGATCGCGTTCGGCATGAACAACCGCGACAACCGGGTCAAGGCGCTCGTCTACGACCTCGGCGGCGGCACCTTCGACGTCACGATCCTCGAGATCGACGGCAACAACGTGAAGGTCCTCGCGACGGACGGTGAGCGTCGTCTCGGCGGTAAGGACTGGGACGACATGCTGCTCAACCATGTCGCCGAGAAGTTCATGGACGAGCACGACATCGATCCTCGCGAGGATCCCGAGGCCTACCAGGACCTCGTGATCAAGGTCGAGGAGGCGAAGAAGTCGCTCTCCAAGAAGCCGCAGGCGAAGATCTTCGCGCAGTGCGGGGGCAAGAGCCTCAAGCTCGCGGTCACGCGCGACGAGTTCCAGGAGCTGACGCTCCCGCTGCTCGAGCAGACCGAGACCTACATGGACGTCGTGCTCAAGAAGGCCGACCTCGGCTGGAACGACCTCGACGTGATCGTGCCCGTCGGCGGCTCGACCCGCATGCCCGCCGTCAAGGAGATGCTCGAGCGCGTCACCGGCAAGAAGTGCGAGAAGGGGATCAACCCCGACGAGTGCGTCTCGATCGGCGCCGCCTACTGGGCCGCGATCCTGATGGTCCGCGAGGCCAAGCAGCTGCAGGAGAAGGTCACCGCGGGCACCGCGAGCGAGGAGGAGGCCGTCAAGGTCACCGAGGCGCAGGCGGCGGTCGAGGAGGCGGTCCCCGAGGATGTGGTCGGCCTGCTCGGCGGCGTGGTGGTGACCAACGTCAACAGCCACTCCCTGGGCATCGTGACCGTCCTGCGGGACGGCTCGCGCCGCAACCTGGTCATGATCGCTGAGCAGACTCCCCTGCCCGCCAAGGTGACGAAGGTCTTCGGCACGGCCATGGAGAACCAGGTCAGCGTCGAGATCAAGATCCTCGAGGGCGAGAGCGAGGACCCCGAGGAGTGCGTCGAGATCGGCACCTGCGTGATCTCGGACCTCCCGCCGAACCGCCCCAAGGGCTCCAAGGTCTCGGTGACCTACGAGTACACCGAGGACGGCCGGATCCACATCACGGCTCGTGACCACGAGACCAACAGCGAGGTCCGCACCGAGATCAAGCGCGAGGCCGAGGGTCTGTCGGAAGAGGAGATGGACCAGAAGGGCGAGGAGATCGCCCGCCTGCTCGAGGAGGGACCCGAGGCTGCCTACGCGGCGAGCGGTCAGGGCTACGACGACCCGGGTGGCTACGCCGACCAGGGCTACGACGACCCGGGTG
>CALDQK010000821.1 GCA_937911525.1 uncultured bacterium | reverse complement strand
CTTGTCGCGCGCTGCGCGCGCTCTGGCATGAGCTTCGTCGCGCGCTGCGCGCGCTATTTGGCGAGCAGGTCGAGCACGTCCGCCAGCGCGAGCAGGCACTCGCTCGTGCGCTCCGGTCGCAGGTGGCTCGAGCCGAAGTCGGCGCGGAACCCGCCGACCGCCCGGCCGGGGGCCGCGCAGAACCAGCGGTGGCGGTCGTCGAGCTGGAGCGCCAGGAGCTCGCCCGAGCCGCGCAGGACCTCCTGGCGGAGGGCCGCGGATTGGGCGCCATTAGCCGGGAGGAGCTGCGCCACGCGGGCTAGATCACGCACGCGGCGGGTGCCGTCCTGTTGCTGCTGGAGGGCCCGCTGCGCCCAGCCCTGGAGGCGGGCGGTGGCGCGGGTCTTGCCAGCGCGCGCGAGCTCGAGCAGGAGCTCGCGCTCGCGCGGCTTGGCTGGGTCGAGGTTGTCGAGCTCGCCGATCAGCTGGTCGGCGGTCGCGGCCCAGCGCTTGGCGCCGGTCGCGCGGGAGTAGACGAGCAGCGCTCGCGCGGCGAGCTGGCGGCTCGCGGCCGGCGGCGCGCTCAGCTGACGCGCGAGCGTGTCGGCCAGGTCCTGGTGCTTGCCCCGCATGGTGTCGGGCAGCCCGGCCAGGGCGATCAGCAGCGCGGCGCGCGTGGCGTCGGGCAGGTCCGCCGGCGCGAGGTCCTTGGCCGCGTGCTCGAGCAGGTGCTGCGCCGCCGCGAGCAGGATCTTGCCCTCGCCGGCGTCCCCGCGGCGGGCGAGCCGGGCCAGGGCCTCGATCGCCGCGGCGTGCGCCGCGAGGCTCGCGGGCGCCGGGGTGCCGGCGTCCGCTCCCGCGCTGTCGAGGCGGTTGTGCGTCGGGCTGTAGCCGGCGGGCAGGCCGGCCTCGGGCTGGATCAGGCGCGTCAGGAAGCGGACCCCGCGGCGGAGCGACTCGCGCAGGCTGCGCAGGCTGGCCTCGGGGCGGGGCTGAGCCTCCGCGCCGACGAGGTCCACCGGGCCGCCGCCAGGGCGGCTCGAGACGAAGGCCTCGGCCTCGAAGCGGAACACGGCCTGGCCAGCGGACTGCCAGGCGCGCTTCCCCAGGCCGGCGCGGGCGCAGGCGAACTCGAGCGCCTCCTCGAGGTCGATCAGGTCCTCGATCACCGGATCCCCGGGCAAGAGGTAGACCTCCTGCCCGTCGGCGCGCAGGGCCAGCCCGTGGAGGCTCGCTTCCCAGGCGGGGTCGACGCCGAGCCGGCCACCCTCCCGCACGAGCTTGGCGGGGGTCAGGTCGCGACCGATCGCGATCCGGAGCGCGGCCTCGCGGGCCAGGAGCGGGCGGTAGCCGGGGTCGTCCTTGAAGTCCTCGACGGCGCCCTTGAGCGCGCTGGCGAGGGTCTTGCCGCGGCCGCGTCCGAAGTAGCGGGGGCCTCCGTTGGGCGTGATCACGGTCACGAACACGGGGCGGTCGTCGAAGGCGAGCAGGCGCTCGGGCGAGCGGGCGAGGACGGCCTCCTCGGGCGGGGTCTGGCTGGGGAGGCGCAGGCGGCAGGCGGCCCGCACGTAGTCCAGCATGTGGGCGCGCAGCTCGGGGGAGAGGGTCTGCGCGCGCTGGCTGAGGTAGCGGCGCACCTCGCGCCGCTGCGGGCCGAAGCCGGCGCCCGCTTCGCGCAGGAAGGTCCGACCCGCGGTCTCGGCCGCCTCGGGGCGCTTGAGCCGCGAGTAGGTCACGAAGCGCCAGTAGTCGACCCAGGGGTCGGTCCCGACGCCGGAGCGGGCTTGCTCGAGCGCCGCGAGGGCTTCGGTCGGCTCGCCCAGGTAGAGGTGGCAGCGCGCCATGCCGACCAGGGGCGCGTGGCTGACGACGCCTGGGGGCACGGGCAGCCCGAGCAGGCGCAGGTAGCCCGCCGTCTCCTGGGCGTGGGAGCGGACGCGCTCGGAGACGCGCTTGTAGGCGGCGATCGCTTCGCGGTGCTCGCCGAGGTGCTCGTGCAGGGAGGCGAGCAGGTCGAAGGCCAGCGCGTTGTCCGGCTGGAGCGCGAGGACCGCTTGGCAGTCCGCCTTGGCCCCGCGGTATTCGCCGAGGAAGGCGAGGGTGCGCGCGTGCAGGTAGAGCGCCTGAGTGTGCTCGGGCTCCTCGCTCAGCAGCTCCTCGAGGGCTCCGCGGGCGCCGACGTAGTCCCCCGAGCTGAACAGGTTGGTCGCTCGCTTGAGCGGGGAGACGCGCTCGGTGTCGAGCTCCTCCTCTCTGACGACCACGGCGTCTTCGGGGGGCGGGCCGCTGCGCTCTCCGGCAGGAGGTGCGCCGCAGGCGACGAGGGCGAGCAGGGGGGTGAGCAGGAAGCGCTTCATGTCTGATGTCATGACGACTGGGGGTTTAGTCGCCCCACGCTACCAGCCGGGGAGCGAGGGGCCGGTACACGAAAGCGCCCGGCCTGTGGCCGGGCGCTCGTCGCGTCGAAATCGCTTCGGCTAGGCGTTCTTGGCCGCGAGGGCCATGATCGCGGCCGGGAGCGTGGCGGCGCCTGCCCCCACCGTGGCCTTCTCCTTCATGGGACGGCGCTCGAGCAGCTTGTGGCCGCACTCGCAGTCCCAGAGGACGAACATGGTCTCGCGCTCGACCACGTCGTACTGATAGTTCATTTCGCTACGGCAGGATTCGCAGATCATGGAGTTCCCTAATCAATCCCTAGATTCGCCCGAGTGCTGCTCCCCAAGGCAGCGGAGTGCACCCGCGGCTTCGATGCGGCTCTTCGAGCCAACGTTCCCGTTCCACTCGCGCTGCGGACGCCCGACTGAAATTCCCCCGTGGAATCACCCTGAGGGGGTCGCCAGCGTTATCGAGTGGAGTTCTTGATCCCTGTGGGCGGTGAAGCTCACCCCCCGTGAGCGGCACAGGATATGAGCGACCTTGGGCTGGTCAAGGAAAAGTCCTCTAAGCCGTTGTCCAAAGCGAGATTGCAGCGATCTCTGGCGGCAGGGCCGCCCTTGCCAACCATCGAGGGCGCGTCTATGGTGTTCTTCCTCACCGTGTCCAGTCGAAAGGGCCTGCGAGCATGACCGACGAACCCGTCGGCTACCTGGGCGGAGCCAGCGGAGATGACCCCTATGGGGCTCCCGCTGACGACCCCCACAACCCCCACACCGCCACCGACGACGCGCCTGTGGACGAGATGGAATACGCCCTTCCGCCTGCGGATAATCCGCCGGAGGAGGTCGCAGGCTATCTCGGCGGCGAGTCGGAGCTCCCCGCCTTGCCGGCCGTGGAGGAAGACTCTGCGGCCTACAGCCACCGGGACTTCATGGCTGGCGGCGAAGGGGGCGAGGAGTACTACGAGGACCCCTACGGCGGGGATCCCTACTCCCAGTATGAGGACCCCTACGGCGGCGCGGCCACGGCCGAGGCGGACTACGACGACCCCTACGCGGGCTACGACGCGAACGCCGCGGCCGACACGGACCCGAGCTACTTCGACAGCCTCGGCCACGACGACGACGTGCCCGAGACCGGAATGCAGACGCAGACCGAGGTCGGCTACGACACCGAAGAGTTCGCCGACGACGACCAGCCCAAGACGATCAGCCAGCAGGATGCCGAGAGCATCATTCGGCGGATCACGACCAAGCGGATCCTGCCGCCCGAGCAGCAGCAGGCCAAGCCGCTCAACCGTCCCCAGCCGCTGACGCCGGCGGGGGGTGGGCTGAAGATCTGGCCGATCCTGCTCGTGCTCGTGATCCTCAGCGGCGCTGGGGTCTACGTGTTCCGCAAGCAGATCGCCCGCCTGCACCCGGCGCTGGCCTTCCTAGACCCGCAGCCGGCCGTCGGTCCGATGAAGTCGACGCAGCCCAAGGTCGACCCCGAGCAGGTCAAGAAGGACAAGCTGCTCAAGATGGTCCTCATGAGCGAGGCCAAGGCCTTCGGCGTCGACATGAAGGAGCTGGAGAAGAAGAAGGACCCTGCTCCCGGCGCCAAGACCGGCGAGGGCCAGGCTCCCGCCAAGACCGAAGGAGGCAAGTAATGCGTTCGCTCTTCGTTTGCTGCGGCGCCCTGGCCGCCTTCGCGCTCAGCTCCTCGCTCGTGGCTCCCGCGGCCGCCGAGGCGGGGGTGATCGTGCTCAACAACGGCAACGTGATCACCGGTCGAATCCGCAAGGAAGAGGACACGGCTGAGTTCGTGACCATGCGCTGGCCCTACAAGCACCTGACCCATCGCGGTCACCAGAAGTACGAGCACGGCTCGGCGCCGCACAACATTCGCTGGCACCGGCGCAACACCGAGAAGCAGGACTACGACCAGCCGACGGACGAGTACTGGGAGAAGTACGAGGACATCGAGAAGTATCCGATCGACCCCAAGTTCATGGCTCTGCGCGAGCGCTGGCTGCTGAAGCGGAAGCGTCAGGAGGACAGCAACGAGGGGCTGGTCGTGATCGACGACCCGCTGACCAAGGGGCCTCGCCTGCACCCGATCCCCGTCGACGCTGGCACCTTCAAGGTCCAGAAGCCCGAGGGGTGGAGCTCGCTGGTCGAGGACAACATTTGGATCTTCCAGGCCAAGGAGGCGCGCGAGGGCTACCACCCGCGGATCCACGTCTTCGCTGGCCCGGCGGTGATCGGTCAGGCCGACGATCAGCTGCAGTGGTTCGAGAGCCGCATGAAGCGCGTGGCCGACGAGGGCGGCTTCGAGGTCAAGGACAAGGCGCACCTCAAGACCCGCCCGGGCGGCGGCTTCGACCAGGTGATGTCGACCCGCACGGTGGTGCGGAATCGACCGGTCATGGCCCTCCGCAAGGTGTTCTTCCGCAAGAAGCACACCTACTTCTTCACGGCCTACTGCCACGAGAGCGAGTTCCCCGAGCTGCGCGCGCTCTTCGAGCGCTGCATGGCCTCGATGCGAATCAACGAGGACGCCAAGCCGGCGAAGAAGCCTGCGGTGGCCAAGAAGCCCTAGGCGATCTTCCTGGGACGGACTCGAGCGGCGGCGGGAGATCCCGCCGCCGCTGTGCTTTTGGTTTTCTCCGAACGGGCGTGAATCGATGGTCGAAGGTCGCTGCGCGCCAGAGAAGGCCTGGTTATACTGCTCCACCTTGCGCGCGAGAGCGCGCTCTTCGTGAGGGATGCATGGAGGAGCCAACCGTCGACCAGGCCGCTGCGCAGGACGACTCCCCAGACGCTGATGGCGAGGGAGGGCAGGTTGCCGCCGCCCCCAAGCCGGGTGAGTCTTCTGGCTCGGACTCCGACGACACCGCGACCGAGGGCGAGCAGCCTGCGGCCGAGGGCGAGCAGGTGCCCGACGATCCAGCCGAGGTGTATCGAATTGCCCTCGCGCGCTACCTCGAGAACGACGCCGTCGGCGCCCTCGACATCGTCGCCAAGACCCTCGAGCGCGAGGGAATCGACGACAAGATCCGCGACAAGCTCGAGCGCCTACAGCGCCGGGCGCGCGGCCACATCAAGAAGGAGACCTCGCGGATCCAGCGCCTGAAGCGCGAAGAGGGCGGTGACGCAGCTGAGGCTGCTCCGGCGGAGACCTCCAGCGACGCCAGCGACGAGAGCGCCAGCGACGAGAGCGCCAGCGACGAGGCTGCCAGCGACGACGACGCGACGGACGAGGCTGCCAGCGACGAGGCTGCCAGCGACGACGACGCGACGGACGAGGCTGGCGACGGCGCCGCCGCGACGGACGAGGCTGCTAGCGACGACGACGCTGCGACGGACGAAGCAGTCAGCGACGAAGCCGCGACGGACGAAGTCAGCGACGACGCCGCGACGGACGAAGCCAGCGACGAGGGCAGCGACGACTCCGCCGACGAGGGCGGAGCCGACGAGGTCGCGACCATGGACGAGAGCGGCGAGCGCGCGGCGCCCGTCGACTCCTCCAGCGCGGTCGGCGCCCCGCTGGACCAGCGCCCGCGGCGTCGCCCCGACTCGCAGCGGGCTCCTGCGGTCCGGCCCGGAGGCCCTGGCGCGCCGCCGCGGCGCAAGCAGCAGCGTCCGACCGCTCAGCGTCCCCCGCGTCAGCGGCGCCCGGGCGCTCCCGCCCCCAGCGGTGGCGCTCCTGCGCTCGCGCGCGAGCTCGACCGCATGTCGGGGCAGATCGAGACCATGTCCAAGGCCATGCGGGGGGTGGAGAACCACACCCTCAAGGTCGCGGAGGCCTACCAGCGCCTCTCGGCCAGCGGGAAGCGCAAGGAGCAGGCCTACGACCAGCTCTACGAGGAGCTGCGCACCTACAAGGACAACTTCCTGCTCCAGGCCCAGAAGCCGCTCTTCAAGGACATCATCCTGCTCTTCGACGGAGTGCGCCGCACGATGCGCGCCTTCGAGGAGTCGGAGGAAGCTCCGACCAAGGAGAAGGTGGCCGAGAGCCTGCAGCACCTCCAGGACGAGATCCTCGAGGTGCTCTACCGACGAGACATCGAGTTGATCGAAGAGCACCCCGAGATGCTCGACATCGACTTCCAGAAGCCAATCCGACGAATCGAGACCGACGATCCGAGCGAGGACCGCAAGGTCGAACAAGTCCTCCGCGAGGGTTTCCGTATGAACGACGTGGTGCTGCGACCGCAGGAGGTCGTGGTAAAGCGTTGTCTCAAGGAAAGAGAGTCCTAGAGCATGTCCGACGACGCCAAGCGCAAGATCGCGGGGATCGACCTCGGCACCACCTATTCGGCGATCGCCCATTTCGACGAATACGGCAAGGTCGACATCATCCCCAACAGCGACAACGAGCGGATCACCCCCTCGGTCATCCTCTTCGAGGACGACGAGGTGATCGTGGGCAAGATCGCCAAGAACCAGGCGGTCAGTAACCCCGAGAACGTGGTCCAGTTCGTCAAGCGCCACGTGGGTGAGCCCGACTGGGTGCGCGTGATCGAGGGGCGGGAATACACCCCCGAGATCCTCTCGGCGATCATCCTCAAGCGGATCGTGTCCGACGCGGAGGACCAGCTCGGCGAGCCGATCTCCGACGTGGTGATCACCTGCCCCGCCTACTTCAACGACAACGAGCGCAAGGCGACCGGCGACGCCGGCAAGATCGCCGGCCTCAACGTGCTGGGCATCCTCAACGAGCCGACCGCTGCCGCGATCGCGTTCGGCATGAACAACCGCGACAACCGGGTCAAGGCGCTCGTCTACGACCTCGGCGGCGGCACCTTCGACGTCACGATCCTCGAGATCGACGGCAACAACGTGAAGGTCCTCGCGACGGACGGTGAGCGTCGTCTCGGCGGTAAGGACTGGGACGACATGCTGCTCAACCATGTCGCCGAGAAGTTCATGGACGAGCACGACATCGATCCTCGCGAGGATCCCGAGGCCTACCAGGACCTCGTGATCAAGGTCGAGGAGGCGAAGAAGTCGCTCTCCAAGAAGCCGCAGGCGAAGATCTTCGCGCAGTGCGGGGGCAAGAGCCTCAAGCTCGCGGTCACGCGCGACGAGTTCCAGGAGCTGACGCTCCCGCTGCTCGAGCAGACCGAGACCTACATGGACGTCGTGCTCAAGAAGGCCGACCTCGGCTGGAACGACCTCGACGTGATCGTGCCCGTCGGCGGCTCGACCCGCATGCCCGCCGTCAAGGAGATGCTCGAGCGCGTCACCGGCAAGAAGTGCGAGAAGGGGATCAACCCCGACGAGTGCGTCTCGATCGGCGCCGCCTACTGGGCCGCGATCCTGATGGTCCGCGAGGCCAAGCAGCTGCAGGAGAAGGTCACCGCGGGCACCGCGAGCGAGGAGGAGGCCGTCAAGGTCACCGAGGCGCAGGCGGCGGTCGAGGAGGCGGTCCCCGAGGATGTGGTCGGCCTGCTCGGCGGCGTGGTGGTGACCAACGTCAACAGCCACTCCCTGGGCATCGTGACCGTCCTGCGGGACGGCTCGCGCCGCAACCTGGTCATGATCGCTGAGCAGACTCCCCTGCCCGCCAAGGTGACGAAGGTCTTCGGCACGGCCATGGAGAACCAGGTCAGCGTCGAGATCAAGATCCTCGAGGGCGAGAGCGAGGACCCCGAGGAGTGCGTCGAGATCGGCACCTGCGTGATCTCGGACCTCCCGCCGAACCGCCCCAAGGGCTCCAAGGTCTCGGTGACCTACGAGTACACCGAGGACGGCCGGATCCACATCACGGCTCGTGACCACGAGACCAACAGCGAGGTCCGCACCGAGATCAAGCGCGAGGCCGAGGGTCTGTCGGAAGAGGAGATGGACCAGAAGGGCGAGGAGATCGCCCGCCTGCTCGAGGAGGGACCCGAGGCTGCCTACGCGGCGAGCGGTCAGGGCTACGACGACCCGGGTGGCTACGCCGACCAGGGCTACGACGACCCGGGTGGCTACGCCGACC
>CALDQK010000820.1 GCA_937911525.1 uncultured bacterium | reverse complement strand
CGGCGGCGGCGGCGGCGGCGGCTGCGCGATCGGCGCCGAGGGCACCCCCTCCAGCCACCTCCCGACCAGCATTGCCCTGCTGCTCATGAGTGGAGTCCTGCTCTGGCGACGCCGCCTGAGCGTGTAACGCCGCTCGAGAAGCGGCTTCGCTACACCTTCCGCGACCGCGCGCTCCTCGCGCGAGCTCTCCGCCACGCCTCCGCCAAGGGGCCCGAGCGAGCGAGCAACGAGCGCCTCGAGTTCCTCGGCGACGCCGTCCTGGGTCTGGTGGTGGCTCACTTCCTCTTCGCCGCCTTCCCCGACGAGGACGAAGGGCGGCTGACCAAGCTCCGCAGCGCGGTCGTCTCCACCCGGGCCCTGGCCGCCATGGCGCGCAAGCTCGGGGTCACCGACGAGCTGGAGCTCGGCCGCGGACTGGACCGCGAGCGCCTCTCCAGCTCGGTCCTGGCGGACGCGGTCGAGGCCCTGATCGGGGCCGCCTACCTTGACAGCGGCGGCGTGGACGCGGTCACGGGGCCGATCCTGTGGGGCCTGGCGGACGCGATCGAGGCGGCCCTCAGCCGGGGCTCGCGCAACTACAAGTCGCGCCTGCAGGAGCACACCCAGCAGCTCTACAAGCGGCCTCCCAGCTACGTGGTGCTCGAGGAGCAGGGGCCCGACCACCGCAAGGAGTTCCTGGTGGCCGTCCGCCTGGACGACGACGAGCTGGGGCGCGGACGAGGCCCCTCCAAGAAGCTCGCCGAGCAGGCCGCAGCGCACGACGCCCTGGCCCGTCTGGATGAGTGAGCCGAGCGCTGGCGCGAGCTCACCCGCCGCAATAGCCTTGGGAGCGTGATTCGACCCCTGCCACAGGCGGCGACCTCGCTGCAGCGCGTCGCCCTGATCCAGCCGCCGATCGGAGGGGGACCCGGAGACGTCAACCCGCCCCTGGGCCTGCTCCTGCTCGCCGCCCTGCTGGAGCGGGGCGGCCGCGAGGTCGAGCTGATCGACCTGAACCTGCTGCACAAGCAAGGCCGGATCGACCCCGAGCGCTCGCTGCGGACGCAGTATCGCGAGCACCTCCCCGCCAAGGGCGAGGTCGACCTGTTCGGGGTCACCACCTGGTCCTACGCCTTCGACGTGACCATGGAGCTGGTCGAGGAGATCCGCAAGCGCTTCAAGAAGGTCCCGATCGTCCTGGGCGGCCCGCACGTGACCTTCCTCGACGAAGAGGTCATGGCGACCTTCCCCGCCGTGGACTACGTCCTGCGCGACGAAGGGGACTGGACCTTCGAGCAGCTGATCGAGGCGATCGGTGACGGGGCCGACCCCGAGCGGCTGGCGAGCGTCCCGGGCCTGACCTGGCGGCGGGGCGAGCAGATCGTGCGCAACCCGGCGGGCGGGGTCGTCGAGGACCTGGACGCGCTCCCCTACCCCGCCTTCCACCTGGTCGAGCTGAGCGACTACCTCGCGCTCAACCCGGTGCTGACCGTCGAGGCCGGTCGCGGCTGCCCCTACAACTGCAACTTCTGCTCGACGACCAACATGTTCCAGCGGAAGTACCGCGTGAAGTCGGCGCCGCGCCTGGTGGACGAGATCGAGTGGGCCATGGAGAAGGCCCAGAGCAACCGCTTCGAGCTGCTCCACGACAACCTGGTCGCCAACAAGAAGTATGTGCGTGAGCTCTGCGCCGAGATCCGCCGGCGGAACATCGACGTCGAGTGGTCGTGCACCTCGCGCACCGACAACATCACCGAGGACGTGGCCCAGGACATGTTCCTGGCCGGCTGCAGCCAGGTGTTCTTCGGCGTCGAGACGCTCAGCGCCGAGCGCCAGCGCTGGACGGGCAAGAAGCTGGAGCCGCCCAAGGTCCACGCGGCCGTCGAACTGACCGCCCGCCAGCACCTGCTCCCCACGGTCGGGATCATCGTCGGCTTCCCCGAGGAGACCCGCGCCGAGTTCGACGAGACGGTCAGCGCCGCCGTTCGCTGGGCCACCGAGCCCAAGATCCAGGCGGACATTTCGACCGCCGTCCTGCGCTACTACCCCGGCGCCGACCTCTACCAGCACAGCGACCAGCTCCGCTACGACGAGCTCGCGGCCGCCTACGGCGCGGGCGTCCCTGGCTACCGCCTCCGCAAGAGCTGGCGCGACAAGCCGCGCCTCTTCCCCCTCGCCGCGATCCACACCTCGCGCGACGAGTCGCGGCGCAACTTCACCCGCGCGCTCCTGATCCGGGCCCTGCTCGGACACGCGCCGCTGACCTTCCGCGCCTCTTTGGAGCGCCTCGGCCTGGGCGCGCAGGAGTTCGTCGACGCCCTGATCGCCAAGGTCGACCCCAAGCTGGCCGAGCAGGGCGACGACCGCGACCACGTGATCAACGAGACGGCGCGCGCCCTGGGCGCGGTGATCCGCGAGCGCGAGCAGCCCGCGGTCGAGGAGCTGCTCTGCTTCGAGCTGCCCTTCTGGGAGAGCGCCGCGGTCGTGGACAGCCTCGAGCGCCTCGAGACCGTCGAGCACCCCAAGGTGTTCGTGCACGACGCGCTCCTGGCCTGGGGTCGCGGCGAGGGCGACGAGCTGCCGCCGCGCCTCGTCCACCGCCACGCGATCCTGGGGGTCCGCGCCGGACGCGAGTGCCTGGTCTCGGTCACCGACGACCCGCAGACCGTGTTGACACGCCTGCGGCTCCAGCTCGGTCGTGCAGTGCAATGAACCAGATCCTGCTCCTGGCGGACTCTCCGCCCCTGCCCCTCGTCTTGCTGGCCGCGGGCGTGGCCTTCGGGCTGCTCTTCGCGATCGGCAAGGTCCTCGGCGCCAAGCCCGCCCCGCCCCCCGAGAGCGACGAGCGCGCGCCGCGCGAGCGCCCCCCGCTCGCGCCGCCCGAGCGCGCGCAGGCGCCCCTTGCGCCCCCGGCCCCCGGGGCGAGCGCGAGCCCGCTCCCGAGCTCCTGGCCGAGGTCGCCGAGCTCCTGCGAGCGGGCAAGAAGATCAACGCCATCAAGCGCTACCGCGAGGAGACCGGCCTCAGCCTCAAGGAGGCCAAGGACGCCGTCGACGCGCTCGAGGCCGGCGGGATCCCCGCGTCCGGCCCCTCGCCCGCCCCCTCCGCGGCAGGCGACGACGAGGACATTCGCGATTTCCTGCGCGCTGGCAAGAAGATCCAGGCGATCAAGGTCTATCGCGAGCGCTACGGCGTCGGCCTCAAGCAGGCCAAGGACGCCGTCGAGCGCATGTGACCCGAGTTCGCCACCCGCCGCCCAGAAGCTGAGGATCGGCTCAGGCGGCTCCAAGGACGCGTAAAGGCCCCCGCCGCAGCTGGACGCAATCCCAGTCCAGGCGACGGAGGGCCAACACTTAGAGGACCTCCGCGCGCACGGGCACACTCCTTGCCTTGGGTGGATCAAACCAACCCCACGGCGAGACGCTCGGGCCCAAGCCCAGAGCGCGCCAGGAGACACCACCCATGAAGCCCGTCCTCTCGACGGCGCCGCTCTTCGCGGCGCTCCTCCTCGCGGCCAGCGCCGCGAACGCCCAGTCCCTCAACGGCACCTACGACCTCAGCGGTCGCCAGGGCCGCCGCTCGGCCAAGGCCGAGGTCAAGATCCGCGCCCAGAGCGGCAAGCTCACGATCGAGCGCACCGGCAGCTTCACCAGCCGGACCTTCGCCTCCCAGCCCGCGTTCCGCTGGAGCGCCGAGGTCAAGACCACCAGCCCCACGACCTTCTACGCCCTCTACAACGTGGGCGTCTCGGGCGGCGCCAGCGGCGCGATCGGCGGCGCCAGCGCGCAGCCCCCCAACGTGTTCATGGCCCGCTACACGATCTCGAGCGACGGCCAGCAGCTGAGCGAGCGGATCACCAACTTGACCCGCCGCGGCGACCAGCGCTTCTGGCGCACCGCCTCGCTGCGCGGCGCCAAGCGCCCCCTCCCGCCCGTCGCCGACCTCGCCGCCAAGGCCAAGAGCCAGAGCGACGACATGGTGGAGTTCCTGTTCTACTTCTACACCTCGATCGCCGACTACTACTCGCCCGGCGACGAGGACGACTACGACCGCGACTACCGCAACGCCAAGCGCGACTTCCGCGCCGCCGACTACGTCGAGGTCCCCGTCCCGCAGCAGGTGCTCGACGACGCCCCCGCGTCTCGCAAGCCCGTCAAGGCCTTCAAGGCCGACCTCGACCTCGGCGGCGGGACCATGATGGTCCTCTTCGACGCGAACGGCGAGGTCTACGACCTGGTCTACGACGAGGAGGGTTACCTCTACACCGAAGACGGCGACGAGTACGACCCGATCCCCTGAGTCGCGCCTCGAGCCACCCGTAGGGCGAGCGCACCGCGCTCGCCCTACTCGGTTCCGGAGTGGTAGCGTGCTCTCCATGAGCTCCCGCCACCTCCTCCTCTTCGCTCTGCTCCTGGCGCTCCTCGGCGCCCAGGGCTGCGCGATCGGCAACCAAAAGCGGGGTCGGATCATCGACCACCGCCACATCGCCGAGATCAAGGTCGGCACCTCGACCAAGCAGGACGTGCTCGACCTCTTCGGGCCGCCCACGACCTACTCGCGGGTGGGCGCCACCGTGCGCGGCTCGGCCACCACGGCCTCGCTCCTCGGGCGCCAGGTCCTCGACGACCAGCCCGCCGTCGAGGTCCGGGTCGACACCAAGGAGCCCGAGGACGTGTTCGTCTACGAGTACGTCGAGGACGACGAGTCCTTCTTCACGGTCTTGCTCTTCACCTGGTTCCGGCGCGACACGCTGGCGGATCGGCTGATGGTGTTCTTCGACGCCAAGGACACCGTCAAATACATGGCCTTCGCCAAGCAGACCGACGCCGACCCCGCCGACGAAGACGACGAGGACTGAGCCCGTGCGGAAGGCCCCTGCCCTGGTCGCCGCGCTCGCGCTGCTCTGCAGCGGCGGCTGCACCCTGCAGGCCTTCATTCACGACAAGACGATCGGCCCGATCTCGCCCGCGGGCCACATTCACTCCTCCACGGTGGGGGCCGAGTTCGTGGTCACCGACGAAGGGATCCAGACCGTCCGCTTCTCGGACTGGCTCTTCCGCCCCTACCCGCCCGACATCCTCCGGCGCATGGGTCAGCCCCAGACCTTTTGGTTCGCGATCAAGGGGATCCACGCCTTCTTCTACGGCCTCTCTCCGGTCGTGATCCGCGAGCACCACTCGGGCGAGCCGCTCCCCGCCGAGGCGCTCGAGAAGCTCGAGCCCACCGAGACCACCGCGCGCGAGGTCCTCAGCGAGCTCGGCCCGCCCCAGCTCTGGGTGCGGCGGCCAGCGGGGAGCGTCATGGCCTACAAGGCCGAGAAGCGGGAGGTCTTCGCCTTCTGGATCGGGACCCCGCCTTTCATCGACATCATTCCGGGTGCCAACAACTTCAGCTTCCGCTACATGTATCGCCGGCTGCGGCCCTTCAAGACGGTCTTGTTCTTCGACAAGGAGGACCGCCTGCTGGGGCTGGTGAGCAACCGCGCGCGCATGGAGGGCAGCGACGACCAAGCGAGCGACCAGGTCGCCGAGTAGGGAGAACATGCGACTCGAGAACAAGGTGGCCCTGATCACGGGGGCCGGAGCTGGGATCGGCAGGGAGTCGGCGCTGCTCTTCGCAGCCGAGGGCGCCAAGGTCGCCTGCGTCGACATCAACGAGGAGACGGCCCAGGCGACCGTCGCGGAGGTCGAGGCGGCCGGCGGGACCGCGCTCGCGATCGCGGCCGACGTCTCGAGCGCCGAGCACTGCGAGCGCATGGTCAAGCTGACCGAGGAGACCTACGGCGCGCTCCACGTGCTCTTCAACAACGCCGGGGTCATGCTCTCGGGCGACGACGACGCCGAGACCACGACCGAGGAGCTCTGGGACCGGACCATGGCGATCAACGTCAAGGGCGTGTTCCTGGGCTGCAAGTTCGGGATCCCCGCGATCCGGCGGGCCGGCGGCGGCTCGGTGATCAACGTCGCCTCCTTCGTGGCCCTGCTGGGCGCGGCCACCCCGCAGCTGGCCTACACCGCCAGCAAGGGCGCTGTCCTCTCCATGTCGCGCGAGCTGGCCGTGATCCACGCCCGCGAGGGGATCCGCGTCAACGCGCTCTGCCCGGGTCCCCTGCGGACCGAGCTGCTGATGAAGTTCCTCGACACCGAGGCCAAGAAGCAGCGCCGCCTGGTCCACGTGCCCATGGGCCGCTTCGGCGAGGCCAAGGAGATGGCGCAGGCCGCCCTCTACCTCGCCTCGGAGGAGTCGAGCTACGTGACGGGCACCGAGTTCGTCGTCGACGGCGGGATCACTTCGGCCTACGTGACGCCCGAGTAACCGGCTCCCTCACCACGTAGACTGCGGGGCCATGAGTGAAGCGCCCCCTCCTCCAGCCAGCGCCGCGGCGGGTCCCCTGACCTTGCCGCGGGCGCCTGGCTTCCTGCTCGGCGCCGGCCTGCTGCTGGCGGTCCTGCTCAGCGGCGTCGCGGCCTGGCGTCTGACCCCGCCCGCGGTCGTCCCCGCGGACGCGCCCACGACCGAGTTCTCGGCGGCGCGGGCCCGCGCCTACCTGGAGAACCTGGTCGGCCCTGACGAGCTGCCGCGCGGAGTCGGCAGCGAAGCCAACGCGCGCGGTCGGCGCGCGCTGAAGCTGCTGCTGCGGGAGATCGGCTACGAGCCGCAGGAGCAGCGGACCTTCTCCTGCAGCCCTCGCTCGCCCAGCTGCGCCACGGTGACCAACGTCCTGGCCGAGCTCGCGGGGAGCGACCCCCAGCTGCCCGCCCTGCTGCTCGTGGCGCACTACGACTCGGTCGGCTCGGGCCCAGGCGCGAGCGACGACGGCGCCGGCGTGGCCGTGCTGCTCGAGGTGGCCCGCGCGCTCAAGGCGCACCCCCAGCCAACGCGGAGCGTGCTCTTCCTGTTCAGCGACGGCGAGGAGGCCGGCCTGCTCGGGGCCGAGGCCTTCGCCGGCGTGCCCGACCCCGAGCGCGAGGGCGCCTGGCTGGCCAAGCCGCACCCGTGGTTCGAGCGGGTCGGCGCGGTGCTCAACCTCGAGGCACGCGGCTCGCGCGGGCCCTCGCTGATGTTCGAGACCGGCCCCGAGAGCGGCCCGCTGATCTCGGCCCTGGCGGCCAGCTCCGGCCGCCCCGTGTTGGGCTCCGGCTTCGCGACCGTCTACCGGAAAATGCCCAACGACACCGACCTCAGCCCCTTCCGGGACCGGGGCCTGCCAGGGCTGAACTTCAGCTACATCGGCGGCGTCGAGCACTACCACACCAGCATGGACGACCTGGCCCACCAGGACCCGCGCAGCCTCCAGCACCACGGCGAGAACGTGCTCCCGACGGTGCTCAGCCTGGCGAGCGCGAGCGGCGAGCTGCGCGGCGGCGAGCTGGTCTACTTCGACCTCCTGGGCGCCTTCGTGGTCCGCTGGCCCGCCTCGCTCACGCCGGCTCTGGCGGGCCTCTCCCTGCTGTTCCTCCTCGCGGTCACGGGCCTCCTGGCTCGCGGCGGCCGGGGACGCGAGGTGCTCGCCCGCTTCGCCTGGGGCTTCGGAGCCTTCGCCGCGGCCCTGCTCCTGGGCGCCCTCTTCGCGCACCTCGGCGGGCGCTGGTTCGCGCCGGTCACGCCCTGGCCGGCGGAGCCGGGCGCGCTCCTGACCCTCCTCCCCGCGCTGGCCGGCCTCGGCGTCGCCCTGGCCGCCCACCTCTGCGCGCCGGCCGGCTTCTGGGGCGCCTGGCTCGCGACCTGGATCGCCTGGAGCGGGATCGGCCTGGGGATCTCGCTCACCCTGCCCGGGTTCTCCTATCTCTTCGTGGTCCCGGCCCTGGTCGCCGGGCTCAGCGCCCTCCCAGCCGCTGGCGCGCGCGACCCCAGCGCGTCCCTCGTCGCGCTGGCCGCGCTCGCGCCCTGGGCCGTCGCGGTCGCGCTCTTCGCGCCGGTGCTGATCCTCGTCTACGACGCCTTGGGCCTGGTCGCCTTCCCCCTGGGTGAGGGCTTCCCGCGCGCCCTGGCGCCCCTGCCCTTGGTGTTCGCCCTGGTCGCGCCCTTGCTCTTGCCGCTGCTCAGCGACCGGAGCGGCTCCAGCCGCGGCGCGCTCCTGGTCGGTGCGCTGGGCCTCAGCCTGGTCGCCGGGATCGCCGCGCCGCGCGCGCGCGCCTACGCGGAGGCCGGCCAGGGGGACGTCCCGCGGCGGGTGAACTACGCCTTCCGGCAGGACTTCAGCAACGACGACGCCCACTGGTTCGCGCTCCCCTACCCGCGCAAGCGCGCCTACACGGGCGAGGACCTGCCGCTGCCGCCCTTCCTCCGCTCGGCGCCCAGCCAGTTCGAGGGCCCCTTCCAGCTGCTGACCAACGTCGGCTACGTCGGCTTCCAAGCGACGGCGCGCCCGCTCCCTGGCCAGCAGCCGCCCCTCCTCGAGGGCTTCGAGGTCGAGAAGCACGGGACGGGGCGCATGATCCGCTTCCGCCTCCGCTCGCCCCGCGGCGCTCAGTACGGAGCCATGTTCTTCCCGCGCACCTCCAAGCTGAAGTGGATCAAGGTCAACGGCCAGCTCCACCTCGCGGCGCAGCGCTGGAAGCGCTTCTGGTGCTACTCGCTCCCCGCCGACGGGCTCGCCGTCGAGCTCTTCATGGAGGGCGAGCAGCCCAACGAGTCGGTCCTGATCCTGGACGGCAGCTCGGGCTTGCCCCCCAGCGGCGAGGTCCTGCTCGAGCTCCGCGAGGGCCGCGGGACGCCCTTCACCGACTGGGGCGACCTGCACCTGAACACGATCGAGGTGACGCTGTGAGCGAGCCGGACTGGACCTCCCTCTACGCCGAGCACCTGGCAAAGATCACCGCCGACGCCCAGGCCGCGCTGGCCGCCTGCGACACGGCTGGGCTGGTGATCCACGCCGGCAGCCACCGGCTCTATCACGCCGACGACCAGGAGATCCCCTTCCGGCAGGTCCCCCACTTCGCGCGCTTCGCCCCGCTGGAGGGCGCCGAGCACCTGCTGCTCGTGCCGCGCGAGGGCAGCCCGCGCCTGATCCGCGTCGTCCCGCAGGACTTCTGGCACGAGCCCCCGGCCGAGCCGCCGGCCTGGGTGAGCGAGGCGCTGGAGGTCGAGGTCGCCGAGACGCCCAAGGTGGCCCGCGAGCGGGTCGGCGAGCACGGACACCTCGAGGGCTGGGCCTACCTGGGCAACGACCCCAAGACGGCCGCCT
>CALDQK010000819.1 GCA_937911525.1 uncultured bacterium | reverse complement strand
CCCGAGTCGCCCTTGAGGTTGAGCAGCCGCTCCCAGTCGATCGAGTCCTCCTCGGAGTCGGTGCTGAGGTCGATGTCCTTGAGCCGGTCGCCCTTCATGTCGAAGAACTTCACCGCGCCGGTCCCGATCGCCCGCGCGACCCGCTCCCGCTCCTCGTCGCTCAGCTCGACCTTCTTGGTCGCCCGCTCGGCCGCCTCGGCGGCCTTGACCCGCGCCTTCTCCAGCACCTCGTCCAGGAACACCGCGGTGCCCTTCCGGGTCGACATGCCCATGTACTTGCCGAAGCCGATGTGGTGCAGCCCCTTGGCCCAGGGCTCGCCCATCAGCTCGATCACCTTGAACCAGGGCACGAAGTGATCCCGCTGGTCCTGCCCGACCACGTAGAGCACCTTGGCCGGCGAGTAGGTCTCGGCCCGGTAGTAAGCCGCCGTCAGGTCCCGGGTCGTGTAGGTCGTCCCGCCGTTGACCTTGAGCAGGATCGCGAAGCCCATGCCCTGCTCGGAGAGGTCCACGCCCTGGGGCCGCTTGCCGTCGTCCTCGGCGGGGACCGCCTGCTCGGCCTTCATGGCGGCCTGCTCGAGCCCCGGCAGATCGGCGCTCAGCTTCTCGAGCCGCTTGGCGACCTTCTTCCGCTTCTTCTCCTTGAGGTCCTCCTTGGCCAGCTCGGCCTCGGCCGAGGCGATATCGAGCTTGGCCTTCTCGACCCGGTGCTTGGCCCGCTCGGCCTGCTCCAGCGCGCTCTCCCGCCGAGTCTGGCCCTCGACCAGCAGGCCCGAGGCCTTCAGCTTGTCGACCATGGCGGGCATCTTGTCGTTGTAGAAGGCCTCGCCCGCGTCGCTCTCGTGGGTGATCCCGAGGATCTGATAGATCCGGTCGAACTCGACCTTGGACCGCTCCACGAAGAAGGTCCACAGCTCCCGGGCCTCGGCGTCGCCGTCCTCGAGCTTCTTGAACCAGCCCCGCGCCTCCTCCCGCACGCCGGGGTCGTCCTTGGCCAGGGCGTTGATCTTGACGTAGAGGTCGGTGAACACGTCCACGTCCCGCTCGCCGGCGTCGATCCGCTGCTGACCCTCCTCGCCCCACCGCTTCCAGGCGGCGATCATGAAGCCGAACTGGGTGCCCCAGTCGCCGAGGTGATTGACCCCCACGACCTCGTAGCCCAGCGCCCGGTGGATCTGCCGCAGGCTCCAGCCGATCACGGTCGAGCGCAGGTGACCGAGGTGGAAGGGCTTGGCGATGTTGGGCGAGCTGAAGTCGATCACGACCGTCTGGCCCTGGCCCAGGTCGCTCGAGCCGAACTGGCCCTCGGCCAGGACCTCCTTCAGGATCGACTCCGAGAGGGCCGCGGCCGGGATCTTGAAGTTGACGAAGGGCCCGTCGGCGCTGGCCTCGAGGTCGCCGTAGTCGATCCCGGCGACCTGCTTGGCCACCGACATGGCCGCGTCCTTGCCCTTCTGACCGACCTTGGCGGCCAGGGCGAAGCCCGCCAGCGAGAGGTCGCCGCGCCCGGGGTTGTTGGGGGTCTGGAGGAGCTCGGCCACCTCGGCGGCGGGGACGTCTAGCTCGGCCGAGATGGCCTCGGCGATCCGTTGGGCGAAGACCTGCACGGGGTGCTCCTCTCGCGTCAATCGGCTTTACGCAGCGATGACGCGCTGGGTGTCACGCGAAAAGGGGCCACAGAAGAGCAGGTAAGCCCTCCTGCGGCAAGTTTCCCCGGCCTGGAGGCCCAGATTCCCATCGGGGCCTTTTACGACCGGCTGACAGTCGCAACCCCCCCGATTTCCTACCCTTCCCCCCGTTCGCAGGAGGACATCCCATGTTCCGAAAGCTCGCCGCCGCCTCCCTCTCCGTGGCGCTCGTGTCCCTGGCCCTCGCCGCTCCCGCTGCCGCCCGCCCCAACCTCTCGGGCGGCGAGTTCAACGGGCTGAAGAAGGACATCAAGAAGGCCCTCAAGATGGGCCAGTACTCCATGGCCGCCGGCAAGATCCGCGACATGGGCAAGGACGACAGCGATCGCGCGCTCGACTTCCTCTGCTCGCTCGCAAAGATCCCCGACGCCGAGACCTACAACGCCGCCATGGAGGCGGTGGCGAGCATGAAGTCCGCCGAGGTCGAGGAAGAGATCCTCAAGCTCATGGAGAAGAGCGGCAAGGCGGTCGAGAAGATGCTGCTCGTCGACGCCATGGCCGAGCGCAACGACCCCTTCGCGGGCAAGGCGCTGGGCAAGGCGGTCACCAGCAAGCAGGCCGAGGTGCAGCGCGCCGCGATCAGCGCGATCAAGCGCAAGAAGATGAAGCACGCGGTCGACGGCCTGATCGAGCTGCTCGAGGTCCTCGAGAAGAAGGACAAGGAGGGGCTCAACTACTCGCTCGTCCAGGAGACCCTGACCGCCATCACCGGCGAGAGCTTCGAGGTCGCGGCGGACTGGAAGAACTACTGGGAGCCGCGCAAGCAGAGCTTCCGCCCGATCACCGGCGCGGCCAAGAAGGCGCCCGGCGGGACCATGCGGCGCAAGCGCCCCCGCTTCTTCGGCAGCGAGCTGAAGTCGAACCGCCTCGTGTTCGTGATCGACACCTCGGGCTCCATGACCGCGGCCGACCCCCAGACCGGCGGCACGCGCAACCCGACCGGCAGCCCCCGCGGCCCGCAGACCGGCGGCGGCCCCGCCCAGCCCAAGCCCGCCCAGAGCAACAGCCGGGTGCGGATCGAGCGCGCCAAGTTCCAGCTGCTCCAGGCGATCGACGCCCTGCCCGCCAAGGCCCGCTTCACGATCCTGGCCTACAGCGGCGTGCTGGTGCAGGGCCCGAGCGGCCAGCCCCAGCTCCCTCCCGGCGCCGACCCCAACCTGCTGCCCCCCAAGATGGGCGGCTTCGAGTGGCTGAAGATCTGGAAGCCCAAGCTGATGCCCGCCAACGCGCGCTCCAAGGAGGACGCCAAGAAGTTCGTCAAGGGGCTGCAGGCCAACGGCGGCACCTTCACCATGAACGCGCTGATGCACGCCTTCAAGGTCGTGGGCGCTGACACCGTGATCCTCCTCTCGGACGGCTTCCCCAACGACTTCGACGTCAAGGCCAACAAGCAGCTCAACGGCGACGAGATCCTCGACAAGGTCAAGGCCATGAACCGCATGCGGCGCATGGTGATCGACACCTTCGGCTTCGACGCCGCGGGCCCCCCGGCCGGCGGCGGCGGCTTCGGCGGCGGTCGTCGCGCCGGCGGCGGCACCGGCGCCGGCCCCGGCGGCGGCGGCCTGGGCCCCATGGGCGGCGCGGGCGGCGGCCTGAGCGGCTTCATGAAGAAGCTCGCCAACCAGAACGGCGGGAGCTACACCCAGATCCGCTAGGGCCTGAGTAGGAAGCGCAAGGAGCTGTCGCCGGCGGCGACAGCTCCTTCGCGTTCCGGAGCTCGCGTGGCGGAGGCCGATCGACGTGGCGACTTAGAAGGAAAACAGGAAAGGAGGAAGGATAGGAAGGCTGCGGCTGCCAGGCAGGCGAGAGCAGTCGCGGGCACTGCTGCCGAGATCGCAGACCCTGCCAATTCCTCCTTTCCTCTGTTCCTGCTTTCCTTCTAAACCGCCACGTCCAGGCGCCCCCGAGGATCCTCGCGCCTCACACGGGCAAGACCCGAGCTCAGACCCCCACCAGTCGCAGCAGCTCGGCGAAGCGCGGCCGCTCGCGCAGCTCCTCCAGCCAGGGGTCGTGCAGCAGGGCGCGCTGCACCTGGTTCTGGACGGGCAGCGGGAGCGGGCCCCAGCCTTCCTGGAAGGCCTTCGCCGCCGCCTCGAGCGCCTCGTCCCGGTCGCGCAGGGCCGCCACGCGGGCGCGGCGGAGCGCCCACCAGATCGGGGGCTCGATATCCCCCGGCAGAGCCCCCTCGGCCAGGTCGCTCTCGCGCCAGGCCTTGGCGAGCAGAGCCTGGCGCGCCGCCGGCCCGGGCGCCTGGCCGGCGCGCTCGAGCCAGGCCGTCGCGCGCAAGCCGTGCAGCGTCGCCAGCTCCGTCCCGGGCGCGAGCAAGCGCTCGGTGTGGGCCAGCGCCGCCTCGAAGCGCTTCCAGCAGCGCTTGCGCTCTTCGCCCTCGCTCCAGAGCGCCGGTCGGTAGTGGAGCTCGCTGACCCGGTCGAGGAGCGCGACCCCCGCGGGCCGGACGGGCTCGAAGGCCACGTGCCGCTCGAGCTGCAGCCGACGCTCGAGGCGGTCGGCCTCGATCGTGTTGGGCAGGCCGAGCTCGTGCAGGCCGCGCAGGGCGAAGGTCCCGTCGCGCGAGTGGTGGAGCGGGCCGAGGCGCGAGCCGAAGGCCCCCGCCGAGAGCTGCTCGAGGCCCGAGGCGACCGAGACCCCCTCGCGGGTGGCGTATTGCGAGGCCCACCACTGCAGCGGCTCGTGCACGCCGACGCCCGCGAGCTGGGGCAGCCTCGGCTCCCACAGGCGCTCCAGGTCGGGCCCCCGGCCGCACTCCAGCGGGCTGCGCAGCGGGGGGCTGAGGGTCCCGCCGAGGGGCACGGTCCACACCGCCCGCGCGACGGCGCCGCCGGCCAGGGCCTCGACGCGCGCGGCCTCGCCGGGGCCCGCCAGGCCGATCATGGCGTCCAGGAGGTGCATCCGCGCGCCGGCGCGGAGGCGCAGGTCGGGCTCGGCTGCGACGAGCAGGTCGTCGAGCGCCAGCCGCCCCGCGATCATGGACTCGATCAGCCGGACGTCCGCTGGGTCGAGCGGGCGCCGGTGGAGGCGCCCGATCAGGAGCGCCAGCTCGTCGCTGTCGCGGGGCGGTCCGCGGCGCGCGAGGCGCTCCTGGAGGGTGGCGGCCAGCTCCCGCGCGCGCTGGGGCGGGATCGCCAGCAGCCCGAGGCCCCCGAGCTGGGCGGCCGGGTCCTGCAAGCTCCAGAGCGCTCCCCGCGCCAGGAGCGCGCTCGAGGTGTCCAAGCCCAGGACCAGGCCCACCCGCGGCGGGGCCGCGCTCCAGGGCATGCCCGCCCGCGCGCAGGCCAAGGCGAAGTCCCGTTCGCGCGGCTCGAGGTCCCCTTGCAGGCGTCGCGCGAGGAGCACCCGCAGCAGGTGAGCCGCCGGGAGGGGCCGCTCGGCGAGGCCGGCGCGCGCCGCGGCCTGACAGGCGGCCCGCAGCTCTTCCTGCTGGGCCGGCTGAAGCGGGCCCGCCGCGAAGGCTCCCAGCGCGCCGCGCAGGGCCCGCGCCAGCAAGGCGACCGGCGGAGCGGGGTCCGGCAGCGTGGGGGCTGGGCCCGGGGGCACTTCGAGGCACCCCAGCAGGGTCACCACCGCGCAGGTCTGCTCGGGCGCCGCGATCAAGGCAGCGGCCAGGAGCTGCAGCGCCTCGGGGCTGGCCAGCTTGGCCCCGGGGAACTCGCGCAAGGCCAGCGCCAGGCTGAGCTCCCCGTCCTCGGGGGCGAGCTGGCGGCCCCGACGCAGGTGTCCGAGCGCCTCGCTGGCGGGGCCGACCTCGGCCAGCCGCAAGCAGAGGCGCGCCTGGGCGCGGCGGTCGCCGGTCAGGCCGATATGGGTCAGGGCGTGCGAGAGGCTGTTGGTCGAGGCCCGCACCTGGAGCGCCCCGAGCCGCACCTTCCAGGGCAGCTCGGGTCGGGCTTCCCGCCAAGCCTGAACGACCCGAGCCATGTAGATCCGCGCCTCGTCCACCTGCTCGGGATCCGAGCGCCAGAGCGCGCGCCCGAGCCCGAGCCGCGCGCCGACGACTCGATCCACCTCGACGTCCGCGCCCAGGCCCGCGCAGAGCTGGGCCAGCTCCTCACGCTCGCTGGGGTCGGGGTCCGCGCGCGCCTCGACCATGCGGCGAATCCGCTCGAGCAGGGCCCGCGCCAGGGCCAGCTCGACCCGAGGGCGCGCCGGCGCGCTGGCGCGCGCGAGGGCCGCGCGCGCCTTGGTGACCACGTCCAGCCAGCGCTCCGCGAGGGAGCGCTGGGCGGCCTCGTCCTCGCCCAGCCCGTAGTCGAGGCGCTCACCGGCGGCGTCGAGCTCCTGCCCCGCGATCCGCAGCTCGAGCAGGTCGCGCTCGCTCCCCGCTGGAGCGAGCTCGAGCCAAGCGCGCGCCCGATCGGGGGCCCGCAGCAAGCTGGCGGCGCGCGCCAGGGCCAAGGGCTCGCGCCAGCCCCAGCGCCAGCCCAGGCGCAGCCGGTGGGCGGCCTGCTCGAGCCCAGCCTGATCCAGCCCGCGCTGCGCCAGGTCCAGCAGCCCGCGCGCGCGGCGGCGCGCGAGGGACCACGGGCCGCGCAGCTCCGGCGGCGGCGCGGGGGCCTCCGCGCGCGTGAGCTGACGCGCGAACGCGCTCAGGGGCAGCCCCGGCGCGAAGGACTCCGCCCTGGCCTGAGCCTCCCGCAGCCGCGCTGGCAGCTCGCTGGGCTTGGCCTGCCTCCCCACCGGGAGGCGCGCCTGCGCGACCCGCACGAGGTAGGCAGCCCAGGCCGCGCAGCGGGCTCGCGCCAGGGGCGCGTCGGCGTCCGCGGCGGCCTCGCCCCAGGCCTCCAGCGCCCACTCCAGGTCGCCGCTCGCGACGCTGACGCGCAGCAGACCGAGCGCACCTGCGAAGCGCAGCTCTGCGTCAGCGGACGCGCGGGCGCGCGCGAAGTCGCCGGCCGCGAGCCCCAAGGCCCCCGCCGCCAGCGCGCGTTCGCCCGCGGCGAGCGGGCCCCACTCCGGCTGATCGGGGCCGACCTGCCGGGGCAGCGGACGCTCGAGCTCGAGCGCCAGGGCCTCGGCGTGCTGCCGCGGGAGCTGCCGGCAGGCGCTCTCCCAGGCGCGCGCGTCGTCCAGCTCGGCGGCGAGGCGCGCGCGCAGCGCCGGGGTGGCGCCGGGGTGCGTGAGGGCGGCGCGCGCCTCGCCCGCGCAGGCCAGGAGCTCCGCTACCTCGGGCTCCCGCGAGCGCCGCCGGCTCTGGGGCGAGAGCTCTTCACGCGGGAGCTCCCCCAGCGCGGCCTCGAGGTCCCCCGCGCGAAAGGCCTGCAGCGCCAGCTCGACTCCGCCCCCGCCGCCGCGTCGGTGGGGCGGCTCCTGCTCGAACAGGATCGCGAAGGCCACCAGGATCGGCGCCAGCGAGCCCGCGATCAGCAGCCCGACGCCCAGGGGCCCGCGCCAGGGGCTGCGCGGCCGGGGCCCCGGCGCCGGCCCGCGCCCCGAGGCCGAGCTCAACCCGGCCAGCTCGCTCACGCGCTCCTCGAGGGCCCGCAGGAGGTGGCCCGCGTCGGGGTAGCGCTCGCTGGTCCGCGGCGAGAGCGCCCGCATGACGACGGCGTCGAGCTGGCGCCCGAGCGCGTCGGGCCGCGCCTTGCGCAGGGGCAGGGGGGGTCGCCCAGAGGTCAGCCGCTCGCAGATCGCGAGCGTGGTGTCCGCCCCGTTGGGCGGCGTCCCGCTCAGGGCGCGGTAGATCATGGCGCCGAGCGCGTAGACGTCGGTCCAGGGGCCGATCTCGCCCAGGTCCTTGGTCACCTGCTCGGGCGCCATGTAGGCCGGCGTCCCGAGCGTCTGGCCGGTCACCGTCAGCCGCTCGAGCTTGCCGCCCGTCGCGGTCGCGAGCCCGAAGTCGGCCAGCTTGGCGTGCCCGGCCTGGTCGATCAGGACGTTGCTCGGCTTGACGTCGCGGTGCACGTAGCCGTGGGCGTGGACGTGGGCCAGGGCCGCGGTCACCTCTCCGATCAGGCGCAGCGCCCGGCGCGGCTCGAGCCCTTGCTGGAGCAGGACCTGCAGGTCGTCGCCCTCGACCAGCTCCATGGAGAGGTAGGGGCGCCCGCCCGCGCTCCTGCCTGCGCTGTGGATCCGCACGATCCCGGGGTGGGCGCTCAGCTGGCGCAGTAGCTCCACTTCGCGGCTGAAGCGGCTCAGCGCCTCCTCGTCCTCCTGGTAGACCCCCGCCAGGACCTTGATCGCGCAGCGCTCGTCCCGGCCCGGGTCGTAGCCGAGGTAGACGTCCCCCATGGCCCCGGAGCCGAGCTTCTCCAGCACCTGCAGCGGACCGATCCAGCGCGTGCGCCCCGTCGTGCGCCGCCCCGTCGAGCGAGGGTCCAGGCGCGCGCTGGCGCGCCGCCCGCTCTGGCGGCCGCTGGCCGCGGCCTGCCGCCCCGTGGTCCGCCGCCCCGTCTGGCGCGCGCCGGTCGCGGCCTGCCTGCCCGTGGTCCGCCGCCCCTGCGCCTGGGCGTGCCGACCGGTGCCGCGCGCCTGGGGCCCCTCGATCGGGAGCGTCCCGTGGGGACCCGTCTCGCGTCCCCGCCCCGCGCCCGCTTCGGCGGCTCCCTCTTCGGCGAGGGTCTCCTCAGGGGCCGCGCCTCCCGGGAGCGCCGCTGGAGGGGGGACGGCGGGTTCACGTCCGCTGGGGGGTGGAGGGCCTGGGGGGCGGAGCGCGCGGTGCTTCCCCGCGGAGCGCCCGTCTCCGGTCCTCGCGTCCTCGCTCACACTTCTACGGTGGGCGCTGGCCCCGCCTCGCGCAAGGGGCGCGCGTCCCCTGGCGTGGCAGCGAGCAGAGCGACTACGCGGACAGCCAGCCCTCGAGCTTGGTCGCGTCCGGGAGGCCGCCCGTGTGGACGAACTTGCCGTCGATCGAAATGCCCGGCGTGGACATCACGCGCAGGGGATCAACAGGGAGTAGACGAGCCCCCACAGGGCGACCGCGGCGACGACGCCCAGGTGCCAGACCCTGGCGGAGGGCCCAGGCTCCGAGGCCGGCGGGGAGTCACTCGCGCTCATGGATCGGGCGCCCCCTCCGCTACTTGCGCCAGAACATCCACGTCTTGCGCCGCTGGGCCTGGCCCTCGCCCTCGCCGAGGGACTCGAACACCTCGTCCTTGGCCGAGCGGAGCAGCCCCAAGAAGAGGTCGAGCCGCTCGGGGACGAAGGCCACCTCTGCCAGGGGCGCGGTCGCGATCACGCCGCGCTTGGGGTCCCAGGCCAGGGTGCAGAAGGACTCGAGGTTCTTGCGGTTCAGCTCGGCCAGGATCGCCTCGGTCTGGCGAGCGTGCTTGTTCTTCTTGAGCGCGCGCGTCTCCGACTTGGGGGCTTGCCAGGGGCGCACCAGGAAGGTGCCCAGGATCTGCTCCTGATAGCAGGCGATCTCGACCTGATCGTCGCCGGTGCCGATCCCGATCTGCTCGCCCTCCTCGAGCTCGCTGATCGCGTAGCCCTCGCGCTCGAGCATGGCCTTGAGCGTCTCGAGGCGCTCGTAGTCGGGGACCGGCGGGCGCAGCAAGAAGGCTAGCGCCTCGTTCCAGGGCGCGCCGTCCTGCACGTCGCGCAAGGCGGCGAAGACCTGCGGCCACACGCGCAGGAGCAGGTCGAGGTGCCGCTGGAGGTCGTCGGGCTCGAGGGGCGCGGTCGGGCCCAAGAGCACCGAGCGCCGCAGGCGGAGCCGGTCGTCGCCGAACTGGCAGGCCAGCCCGTCCCCGTAGAGGTTGATCGCGTTGGCCGCGAGGAGCAGGTTCGCCTCGCCCGAGGGCTTGCCCTGCGCGGCGGCGAGGTCGAGGGTCACGCGCTGCTCGACGTGCCCGAAGCGACCCTCGCGGTCCTCGACGCGATAGCTGAGCGCGACCGTGCCGGAGATGTCCTCCTGCGCCGAGAAGTAGACGAACTTCACCTCGTGCGCGTCGATCTGGAGGCTCACGCCGCCCGCGATCAGGGGGAGCGTGCGGCGGAGGGTGACCAGGACCCGCTGGAGGGGGTCGACCTCTGGCTCGGGAGGCGGCTCCGGCGCAGGCGGGGCGGCCGCCTCCTCGCCGTCCGGCGCCGCCTCGTAGGCCTCGCCGTACTCGTCGTAGCCGGCATCGGGGTCGTAGCCCTCCGGATACTCGAACTCGTCGTGGCGGTCCTCGGGGTAGACGTATTGCTCCCCGGGCCCGGGCGCGGGGCCGACCTGGGGAGCCTGCATTCGCTCGGTGTGGCGCACGGGAGGAGGCGGCGGCGCGCGACGTCGCGGCGGGTGAGCGCGGCGCCCGGTCGTGACCGGGCGGTCGGGGGCCACCTCCTCGAGCGCCGCCAGCAGCTCGTCGACGGTCGCGAAGCGCTGGAGCGGGTCGGGGTGCGTCGCCCACTGCACGACCTCGTCGAGCTCGGGCGCCACGCTGGGGCGGAAGTCGCTCGGGATCGGCTGCGGCTGGTAGCCGTCGAGGACCTCCTTGTGCGCGGCGATCACGTCGTCCGGCGTGCCCCGGTAGGGCCGCTCGCCCGTCAGCAGCTCGAAGAGCATCACGCCGAGGGAGTAGACGTCGCTGGCGACGTCGAGGGTGCCGTTGTCGAGCACCTCCGGCGCGAGGTAGCCGTGCTCCTGGGCCAGGGCGAGCACGCTGCGCCCCACGTCCGCGTCGTCGAGGCGGTCGTCGAGGGAGCGCCCCAGGCCGAAGTTGGTCAGGTGGACCCGGCCGCTCCCGCTGATCAGGAAGCTGTCGGGGCGCACGTCGCGGTGGACCACCCGCAGGGCGTGCAGCTCGCGCACGAGCAGCGCCGCGCGCCGCAGCCGAACCAGGCGCTCGTCGACGCCGTCCGCGGCGAGGTCGAGGTCCTCGGCCATGTGGATGTAGTCCATGACCAGGTAGAGCGAGTCACCGACCTCGCCCCCGTCGAGGGGGCGCACGATCCCGGCCGAGGCTCGCTCGAGCTCGCGCCCCAGCCGAACCGCGCGCTGGATCTGGTCGCTGAGCTCGTAGTAGGCCGTCGAAGGGGTCGAGACCTTGACCGCGACCGGCGCCTCGTGGGCGAGGTCGGTCGCCTCGTGGACCTGATGCGTACCCCGGCGCACGAGCAGGCGCTCGATGCGATAGCGGTCCGCGATCACGTCTCCCTTGTGCACCGGGTGAGGTCCTCCGTGGGCAAAATCCTAACTGAAACCACTGTCCAGACAGGACCGTCCGTACATGACAGCGCGGCCCCGCGAGGGGCCGCGCTGCGCTTCGATCGAAGGGACCGGGTGAAGCTAGGTGACGATGCCCAGGTTCACGATCGGCCAGATCAGGCCGAGACCCATGATCAGGAGCGCCACGAGCTGCTCGTTCTTCTCGCCCGTGATCGCGAGGATCGACATGCCCAGGAACATCATGGTCATGCCGGCCCAGCGCACGAGGTAGCCGAGCGAGCTCTGAGTCGCCGCGTGACGGTACTTCTCGGCGGCGATCTCGAGATCGCGCACCTCGGCCTGACGCGAGGGCATGTCCTCGTAGGTGTCGAGGGCGTACTTGTAGGCCTCGATCGCGTAGTCCTTCAGGTCGCTCTGGCGATACTCGAAGAGCGCCTTGTCCGCTGCGGTCTTGCGCTTCTCGTGCGCCTCCATCTCGCCATTGAGCGCCTCCTCGTCGGTCTTCTCGCTCGTCGTCGAGCCGCCGGAGGGGAGCTCCTTGGTCTCGTAGATCTTGAAGGCCATGTCGAAGGGCGCCGCCTTGGGGCTCGGCGGCTTGGCGGGGGGGATCGGCTTGAGCGGCTTGGCCCAGTAGTCCGCCTTGATCGCGCGGATCTCGGACTCGGCGGCGCGCGCCTTCACCTTGTTCCACTTGTTGAGGAAGGTGCAGCTCGCGAAGAGGGCCATTCCCAGAATGAAGAGCAGCTTGGCCACGACGACCTGCGGCTTGCCCTTGACCTGCTGCTCGAGCTCGGCGCGCATCTTGGCCTGCGCGGCCGCGGCGGCGTCCTGAGCGGCCGAGGCGGCGGCGCCAGCCTGGAAACCTCCCAGCGTGGGCCCGGGGGCCGGGGCGGGCGCGGGAGCCGGGGCGGGCGCGGGTGCGGGCATGCCGCCCGGCGGAGGACCGGGGGGACCGCCGGGAGGCGGACCAGGGGGCATACCAGGAGGGGGACCGGGGGGGCCGGGGGGCGGGCCAGGGGGCTGCATGTCTACTCCTCGCGGTGACGGAAGGCCGAACACTCTATGCGAACCCGCTCGACTCTGTCAGGGGGTCCTGGCCTCCTGCCTGGGGCCAGGGCGCGCGGCGGGTAACATGCGGGCCAGGAGCCGCCCATGCCCCGAGTCCTGCCCCTCGTCCTGCCCCTCCTCCTCGCGCTCAGCTGCGCCGCCCTCGCCCAGGCGCCCGAGCCTGCCCCCGCGCAGGAGCAGGACCCCGCCGCGCTGAAGCGCGCCGTCGACGCCAAGCTCGTGGCGGCCTACGACCACATGCAGGCCGCGGCCCGCCTGCGCGCCGACCCCGAGCAGGCCGCGGGCGCCAAGGCGCGCTACCTGCAGGCGGCCGCCGCCTACGAGGGCGCGCTGCAGCTGCTCCCAGAGCTGGCCAAGCTGCCCAAGCTCGCCGCGCGCGTCGCGCTGACCGAGCGGGTCGTGCTCTACAACCTGGCCTGCGCGCGCGCCCGGGCCGGCGAGACCGACCCGGCGCTGAAGGCCCTCGGCCAGGCGCTCGAGCGCGGCTACCGCGACCTGGCTCGCCTCGAGGCGGACGAAGACCTGGCCAGCCTTCGCAAACTCCCGCGCTTCGTGAACATGCTCGAGCGGATCCAGGCCAAGCTCGCCAAGCAAGCCGTCGAGGCCGCCAAGGCCGAGCTGAGCGAAGAGGCGCTCTTCCCCTTCGACTTCCAGGGAACCACGATCGAGGGCAAGCCGCTGAAGCTGGCCGACCTGCGCGGCAAGGTCGTGATCGTCGACTACTGGGGCACGTGGTGCGGCCCCTGCCGCGCCGAGATCCCGCACTTCGTCAAGCTGCTCCAGGAGCACGAGGACCTGGTCGTGGTCGGCATGACCTGGGAGCGCGGCCAGGGCGGCGCCAAGACGATCGCCAAGGTCAAGGCCTTCGCCAAGGAGGTCGGCGCGAGCTACCCCATGATCCTGCTGACCAAGCAAGAGGACCTGAACAAGGTCCCCAACCTCGAGGCCTTCCCCACCACGCTCTTCCTCGACCGCCAGGGCCGCGTCCGCGCCCGCGAGACCGGCTACCGCGACTACCAGGCCCTCAAGAAGCTCGTCGACGCCCTGCGCGCGGAGCCCGCTCCCGCCAAGGAGCCCGAAGAGCAGCCCGAGCAACCGGAGCAGCCGCGCCCCTTCTAGCGCAGCCTCGGCCCTGACGTCCGTCACAGCTCGGTCCTGGCGTCCGAGGGGCGCGAGGATGGTTGCAGGCGGATTGACGTGGCGCATTTAGGAAGGAAAGCAAGAAATGAGGAAGGACAGGAAATCGGCAGGTTCTGCGAGCTCGGCAGAGACGAGCGAAGCCTCTCGCTCTAGCCATCGCTCCTCGAGCGACTGCTCTCGCCTGGCCGGCAGCCGCAGCCTTCCTCTCCTTCCTTGATTCCTGCTTTCCTTCCTTCAGCGCCCCGCCCCGACGCCCTCGCCTCGCGAGCCAAACTCCAAGACCCAATTCAAGCCGACCAATAGTGATCGAGTCGCTCCTCGCCCACCGCCGCCGAACCCTGCTCGGCCTGGCCCTGATCTCCCTCGCGCTCGCGCTCGCCGCTGGGCTGCGCCTCCGCTTCGACAACCGCCCCGAAGCCTGGCTCCCGACCCGCGACCCCGCCCGCGCCGTCTACCAGGACCTGCTGGCCCGCTTCGGCGGGGACACCTTCTTCCTGGTCGCGACCCGCGGCGAGCGCCCGCTGACGCCGCCCGCCGCCCGCCAGGCCCTCGCGGGGCTGGCCGACGACCTGCGCGCCCTCGAGGGCGTGGTCGAGGTCCAGTCGCCGCTGGCCGAGCTGGACCTCGTGGCCCAGGCCAAGGCCGAGCTGCCCGCCGCCCTGAGCGCGCTCCGGGACGCGCGAGCCAGCCTGAGCGGCGCGGACCCCGCGACCTCGACCGCCCGCCGCGAGCTGGCGCTCTTCGAGGCCGAGCTCTGCGCCGGCTCGGCCTTCCTGCTCCTGCCCGCCCGCGGCGAGGAGACGCGCCAGCGCTGCCGCCGCGCCCAGGCGGCCGCCTTGGTCGCCCTGGCCGACCCCGCCCTGGGCGAGCGGCTGAGCGGGGCCGAGGAGAGCGACCTCGGCGTCGCCCTGCAGCAGGTCGACGCCGCGGCGCGCCTGAAGCGCGAGGCGCTCTTCTGGTGGGCCTTCGCCCGCGGCGCCGAGATGCGCGCCAACCCAGGTGACGTGCGCCTGGCGCGGGACCTGCCCCGGACCGACGCCGTCATGCGGTGGGCGCTCGAGAACACGCCCCAGGAGGCCTCCGCCTGGCGGCGGGCGGGGCCGCGCCTCTACTTCGCGCTCCGCTACACCAGCCTCGGGCGCGGTCTGGGCGGCGACCCCAGCAAGGCCGAGCCCCACTTCCTGGCGGCGCGCGAGCTGGCCGGGCCGCTCGCGCGGGTGCTCGAGGCCCGCCACTTCGCGCCCAGCCTGGCCGCGACTCCGCGCGGCTCGTCGATCGAGGCGGTGCTGGCGGCCCAGCGCGCGGCCTACGAGCGCTTCCGCGAGCTGCTGCTCGAGGCGCTCGAGCCGAGCGCGGAGGCTCCGGCCGATCCGGCGCGCCGCCTGGCCGACGAGGTCGCGCGCCGGCGCGCGCGCGAGCTGCTCTCCGACCCCAGCGCCGCGAGCCTGATCCCGCCCGACGACGCCGCCCCGATCGAGCTGCCGCCCGTGGCGAGCGCGCCCGAGTGGGTCAGCTCGCTCCCCGGGCGCCTGCTGGTGCGGCCGGACCGCCAGATGGCAGGGCTGCTCGTGCTGCCGCGTCCCGGCCTGGATCCCGGCGCGCGCGCCGCGCTCGTGGCCCGGATCGAAGCGGCGCTGGCGAAGCGCCAGGCCGAGCTGGGTGGGCTGTGGCTGGCGGGCCCCGAGGCGATCACCCACGACCTCGACGTCGCCAGCCAGCAGTCCTTCGGGTTGCTCTTCCCGCTCGTGGCGGTGCTCATGGTGTGCGTCCTGATCGCCGCCCTGCGCGCCCCGCGCGCCGCGCTCGCGATCCTGGTCACGGCGGGTGCGACCGCCCTGTGGACGGTCGGGCTCCTGGGCGCCGCGGGGCGGACCCTCAACCTGATCGTGGTCGTCCTGCCCGCGGTGCTGGTCGTGATCACGACCGCCTACGCGCTGCACTTCGTCAGCCGGGCCCAGGCCCTGGTCGGACAGGCCCTGGTCACCGAGCAGCTCGAGCCGCGCGAGCTCTGGGCCCGCGCCGCGCGCGAGACCCTGCCGCCCTGCGCCCTGACCGCCCTCACGACCGCGGCCGGCTTCGGCTCGCTGGCCTTCTCCGAGATCCCGCCCGTGCGCGACCTGGGGATCTTCGCCGCCGCGGGCGCCCTGATCGCCTGCGGGCTGGTGTTCAGCTTGCTGCCCGCGCTCTTGCTCACGAGCCCGCTCCCCGCGCCCCGCGCCAGCGGCTGGAGCCAGGCCCGCGCCGAGCGGCTGACCCGGGCCCTGCGGCGCGGGGCGCTCCCGATCCTGCTGGTGGCGCTGATCCTGGCCGGGGTCGGCGTCGAGGGCGCGCGCCGGCTGCGCTTCGAGTCGCACGTCCTGCAGTTCTTTCCGGCCGAGCACCGCCTCCCGCGCGCCTACGCCGAGGTCGAGGAGCGCCTGCTGGGCCTCACCCCCCTGGAGCTGTGGCTGGAGGGACCCAAGGACGAGCTGCTCAGGGCCCAGCGCCTGGGCGACCTGCGCGCCTTCGTGGCCGACGCGCGGCGGGATCCCTTGGTGGGGCAGGTGATCTCGCCCCTCAGCCTCGACCCGCGCTGGGACCAGCTCTCGCCGGCCGCGCTGGCGGCGCTCCTGCGCGCGGGCCTGCAGGACGACGTGCGCGGCGTGGCCGAGAGCCACCTGCGCCTGCTGCCGGACGGGACCCTCGCCCTGCGGATCACGCTCGCCTGCCAGACCACCAGCTCGGAGGCCTTCGGCCGCCTGGTGAACCGCCTCCGCGGCGAGATCCCGGCTTCCCTCCGCGAGGAGCCCGCCAGCCTGCGACTCAGCGGCGCGGTCCCCCTCCTAGTGCGCACCCAGGCGCTCCTGGTCGACACCCAGCTGCGCTCCTTCGGGCTGGCGCTGCTGGTCGTGACCGCCGTGCTCCTGCTCGCCTACCGCTCGCTGGGGCTGGTCCTGGTGTCGCTCCTGCCCAACGTGCTGCCGATCCTGATCACCCTGGGCGCCATGGGCTGGTTCGGGGTGCCGCTCAACACGGCGACCGTGACCGTGGCCGGGATCGCGCTGGGCCTCGTGGTCGACGACACGATCCACCTCCTGCACCACCACCACCTGGCCCGCCGCGACGGCGTGAGCTCAGGGCCCGCCGTGCGCGACACCCTGTGGCTGGTCGGCCGCCCCGTGACGGTCACCACGGCGGCCGTCGCGCTGGGCTTTGGCGCCTTCGCGGTCTCGGACTTCGCCCCGACCCGCTACTTCGGCTCCCTGATCGCCCTGACCTGCCTCAGCGCCTGGGTGTGCGACCTGGTCGCCCTGCCGGCCCTGCTGCTCGTGGGCCGCGAACCGGGCTGGGGCGCTCCGGCCGATTCGGGCGTGGATGCTGCTCCCCCGGCTGCCTAGAATCCGCCCCATGACGGATCCCTTCGGTATTCATGGCCTCCCTGGCACCTCGGTCGCTGACACCGAGGGCGTGCGGGTCGAGGTCGAGGCGAGCTACGTCCCGACGCACTCGGCGCCTCACGACCTGCACTTCTTCTTCGCCTATCGGGTGCGGATCAGCAACGTCGGTCAGGAGCCGGTCCAGCTGATCAGCCGCCACTGGGTGATCACCGACGGGCAGGGCCACGTCGAGCACGTGAAGGGCCCCGGCGTCGTCGGCGCCCAGCCGCGCCTGCTCCCGGGCGAGTCGCACGAGTACAGCAGCTTCTGCCCGCTGCCGACCCCCTGCGGCTCCATGAAGGGCAGCTATCGGATGCTCCGCGACGACGGGACGCAGTTCGACGCGGAGGTCGCGACCTTCTCCCTCCTCGTGCCCCAGCTCCTGAACTAGGGACGACATGAACGCAGATATCGAGGGCGTCTCGCACAACGGCGTGCGCCGGATCTACCGTGTGCTCTGCAACCTGGCCTGGTGCGACGGCGAGGTCGCCGAGCTGGAGCGCAAGCTGCTCGAGGCGACCCGCAACCGCTTCCAGATCGAGCCCCACGAGGCCGCGACCCTCGAGGCCCAGGGCAAGGAGGGCCAGAGCCTCGGCGTGGGCCGCCGCGACGCCGAGCGCGAGCTCATGATCGACACCATGATCGACATGGTCATGGTCGACGGGGTGCTCGCGACCGAGGAGCAGGAGCGCCTGATCAAGTTCGGCGTGACCTTCGGGCTCAACCAGGAGGCCCTCGCCAAGCGGATCGTCGCCCGGGCCGGCACCCGTCGCCTCAAGGCCAAGGAGTAGCGCCCAGCCGGGATTCTTCGCGCCCTCGAAGCGCGAGGCGACGCCCTCGAAGCCGCTCGGCGAGCGGGCTAGCGCCCGCTACGCAGCGCCCCCAAGGAGCGTTTGATCCGGTTTTTGGCCCAACGAAGGCGTCCGAACCTGGGTAAAGGGAGCAACTCGGCGCAACTGCCGCCGGCCAAAGGCTCCCACATGACTCAGCGCTTCCTGCCCCTCCTGCTCGCCCTGCTCCTGCTCGCGCCGGCCAGTCCGGTCCTGGCGGGCCCGCTGCTCCCCAAGATCGAGCGCTACGCGCTCAAGAGCGTCGAGAAGGAGCTGATCGCCCTGGCCCGCTACGCGGCCCGCGGCAAGGACCTCGAGGCGGCGCTCGAGGAGCTCGAGCTCGGGCTCGAGGTGCTGCCCGAGTCCAAGCGGCTCAAGTCGGAGCTCAAGAAGCTCGAGAAGAAGATCGAGCGCGCCAGCAAGCGCAAGCGCAAGGCGGAGCCCACGCCCTCGCTGGCCGAGAAGCTGAAGGCCAAGCGGGCCGAGGCCCACGAGGAGATCGCGCTCGAGCTGGCCAAGGCCGCCGTCGCCGCCGAGGAGAGCGCCCCCGAGCGCTACCGCCGCTACCGCGAGCTGGTCCAGCGCCGCTTCCCGACCAAGGCGGCCCTCGACGCCCTCGACCTCGTCTACTTCAAGGACTACTACACCTGGGTCAGCCGGCGCGAGGCGAAGCTGCTCGAGTCGGGCGGCGAGCTCCACGAGGGCAAGCAGCTCGACGCCGCGACCGTGGCGAACCTCGACCGCCAGCACTCGACCTGGAGCAACCCCTGGGTGATCTCGGACGAGGTCCACGAGGTCCGCACCACGGTCTCCCTGCGCAAGGCCAAGCAGATCCTCGCCTACGTGGGCGCCTACCGGCGCTACTTCCTCGCGCGCTTCGGCGACGTGTGGGAGCTGAAGGCGCCCAAGGGCAAGCTGCCCGTGATCGTGACCGAGACCCAGCAGGACCTCGTCGAGCAGACCCGCGCCGTGGCGGGTGACGTGGCGGCGAGCCAGGCGGGCCAGATCCAGGGCGCTGCCTACTACCTGCAGTCGACGGGCTCGCTCAACCCCTGCTTCGTGACCTACGAGCCGAAGGAGGCCACGGGCCGGACCTTCAAGATCGAGCGCTTCGAGCAGATCCAGATCCCCCTGGCCCACGAGGTGACCCACCAGATCGCCTTCGAGTATTCGAAGTTCGACGCCGACGCGACCCGCCAGGTCCACCACCACTTCTGGGCCGTGGAGGCGATCGCCAACTACATGGGCTACCACTCCTTCGACGGCGAGCGCTGGACGCTGAAGCGCACCCGCATGATCCCCATGGGCCAGGGCTTCATTGAGGGCCCCTTCGCCCACTGCAAGAACCACGTCGAGTCCCTGCCCTCCCTCGAGCGCTTCATGGGCCTCAGCCACGAGGAGTTCATGAGCGTCGAGAACTACCACGTCGCCGCGACCCTGGCCTACTTCCTGCTCGAGGGCGAGCAGGGCAAGTACCGCGCCAGCTTCGCGAAGCTGCTCGAGCGCATTCACCGGGTGAAGGACAAGAGCGACCTCTTCGAGACCTGCTTCCCCGGCGTCGACCGCGCCAAGATGCAGCAGGAGTGGCTCCGCTTCGTCCGCGGAGTCCAGCTTCACGGCTAGCGGTAGCGGACCTCCACGCCGGCGTCGACGAGGGCAGCGCGCAGCGCGTCGCCCATAGCCGAGGCGTCGGGGTAGCGCTGGCCCGGATCCTCCGCCAGGGAACGATCGATCACCTTCCTGACTCCCGCAGGGAGTCCCGGCACGCGGCGCGTGATCGGCACGATCGGCTCGCCCATGATCACCGCGCAGATGCGGTTGAAGTTCAGGCGCCCTCCCGCGCGCTGGAAGCCCTCCCGCGGGAGCGCGCCCGAGAGGAGCTGGTAGAGGATCACGCCCATCGAGAACACGTCGCTGGCCGGCTTGAGGTAGCGATAGTTGGTGATCTGCTCGCGCGGCCAGTAAAAGGGCGTGCCCGCGATCGCCCCGGGCTGGGTGAAGTCGGTCAGGCCCGCTGAGCCGTAGACCTTGGCCAAACCGAGGTCAGCGATCTTGGGCCGGAAGGCGCCGCCGCCGAGGTCCTCGAGGAGGATGTTCTGGGGCTTGAGGTCGCGGTGCACCAAGCCGCTGAAGCGCCGCTTGCGCTTCTGCCCTCCTTCGACCACCTCGGCCTCGAGCTGAGCGGTGTGGGCGTGCCCCAACCCCCTCAGCGCGTTGACCAGGATCGGCCCCGCCACCTCGAGGGGCAGCTTGCCGCCACGCGAGGCCACCAGCTGACTCAGGTCTTTCCCCTTCACGAACTCGAGCACCAGGAAGAAGGTCCCCTGCACGCAGCCCCCGTCGATGAAGCGGACCACGTTGGGGTGTCGTAGCTGGCGGGTGAGGTTCGTCTCGCGCAAGAAGGCCTCGACCGCGCCTTCGCTGACGGCGGCGCGCGGAAGAATGACCTTGATCGCGACCTGCTCTCCGCTCCGCTGGTCGCGAGCCAAGAACACCTTGCCCATTCCGCCTTCGCCGAGCACCCGCAGGAGCTCGTAGTTGGGCAAGGCTGGCCCGTCGACGCGACCCCGCGCCGCCGCGGCGGCCTCGAGCAGCTTGCGCAACAGCTCGGCGGGAGGGAGCTTCCCGAGCGCCGCGGGCTTCCCGCGCGCGAGGACGCGCCGTCCCCCTGGCTTGGGTGCAGGGGTCGGCTTCGACGCGGGCGTCGGCTTCGGCGCGGGCGTCGGCTTCGGCGGAGGGGTCGGCTTCGGAACGGGCGTCGGCTTCGGAACGGGCGTCGACGCGGGCGCGGGCGTCGACGCGGGCGCGGGCGTCGACGCGGGCTCGGCCGCGACCTTGCCTCCTTGCGATCCTGCCGCCGCCGCCTGCGCGGCGAGGGGCGCGTGGGAGAGGGTCCCCGTGTCCGCCGACTCGACCTGCAGTTCGAACACCGTGTCGCCGACGCCGATCCGGTCGCCGTGCTGGAGCGCCACGTCGCGCTCCCCCTCAGGGGCCTGCTGGACGCCCTCCTCGGGCGGCTTCCTCCCGCCGTAGCGGACGCCGTTCACGTAGGTGCCGTTCTTGCTGCCCAGCTCATGCAGGCTGACGTGGGGCGGCGCGATCACGAGCAAGAAGTGCAGGCTCGAGACGAAGGGGTCGTCTGGCAGCGAGCAGCGCGCCTCTGCGGAGCGCCCAAAGAGGAAGCGATCCGGCTCCGCGAACTCGAAGGTCTTGCCCTCCATGGGGCCGGAGAGCACACGCAAAGTCACCTTCATGGTCCCAGTGTGACATGCGACGATGGGTTGCGCGGAGGGAGACTCGTGGACGACGGCCAGGAGAACGAGGCGGCGGGCCCCGAGGAGACCCTCACCCACGGCGCGCCCACTCCTCCGCCCTCCGCCGAGGGCGGCACCCTCAGCCACGGTCCCCCCGGCACGGCTCCTGCGCCCGCCGCTGAGGGCACCCTCAGCCACGGCCCCCCCGGCTCGGCCCCTGTGCCCGCCGCTGGCGGCACCCTCAGCCACGGCCCTCCCGGCACGGCTCCTGCGGCCGCCCCGCCCAAGTCCACGGTCGAGGTCCCCGCCGAGTGGCAGATCGGCGACAAGGTCGCGCGCCGCTACGAGGTTCGGGCCCTGCTCGGTCGTGGCGGCATGGGCGCCGTCTACCGGGTCCGCCACCTCGAGTGGGGGATCGACCTCGCGGTCAAGACGCCGCTCCCGCGCTTGGTGCAGGACCCACTCTCGCTCGAGCGCTTCCGCCGCGAGGCCGAGACCTGGGCAGGCCTCGGCCTCCACCCCAACATCGCGCAGTGTTTCTACGTGCGCGAGCTCGACGGGCTGCTGCGGATCTTCGTCGAGTGGATCCCCGGCGGGACGCTCAAAGACTGGATCCGAGGTCAGGCAGGCGCGCCCATTCTGGCCGACGCCCTCGACCTGGGCCTGCAGCTCCTCGACGGCCTTGCCTACGCGCACGAGCGCGGCCTGGTCCACCGCGACGTCAAGCCTGCGAACTGCCTGCTGACGCCGGACCTCGAGCTCAAGGTGACCGACTTCGGCCTGGTCAAGACGGCCGGCGAGGAGGAGCTCAGCGGCGGCGCCAGCTCGGGAGGCGCGGGCCTGACCCTCGTCGACCAGGGCATGGGCACGCCGGAGTATGCCGCCCCTGAGCAGTGGGCTGCCGCCGGCGAGGCGACCCCGGCCGCGGACCTCTACGGCCTGGGCGTCGTTCTGTTCGAGCTCTGCTGCGGCCGGCGTCCCTTCGACCGCTACGAGGAGCGCGAGCCAGCCCACGTGCTTATCAACCGCCACCGCTTCGAGCGCCCCCCGGATCCGCGCGAGCTCCGGCCCGACCTGCCCCCCGCGCTCGGTGAGCTCTTGCTGCGCCTGCTGGACAAAGATCCGCGCGCCCGACCCCGCGCCGGTGACGTGCGCGCGCTGCTGTCCGAGCTCTTCGAGACCGCGAGCGGAGCGAGCGCGCGCACCGAGCCCCACCTGCCCACCCGCACTGCCGCCGGCCTCTGCAACCAGGCGCTCTCGCTCTTCGACCTCGGCCGCTCCGACGAAGCGCGCCGGGTGTGGGAGGAGGCCCTCGAGACCGAGGGCGGACACCCCGAGAGCACCTACGACCTGGCGCTGGTCCGGTGGCGCGCAGGCGAGCTGAGCGACGTCGAGGCCCTGTCCCGAGTCGAGACGGCCCGCAGCTCGCGCACCGGGCGCAAGGGTCGCTTCCTGGCGCAGCTACACCTCGAGCGCGGGGACGGGGCGGCGGCGCTGGAGCTGCTCGAGGCCCTCCCCGAGAAGACGCGCGAGCGGGCCGAGGTCAAAGAGGCGCTCTCCCTGGCGCGCCTGCGGAAGGTGGAGCTGCGCTCACTCGGCCTGCCCGAGCAGCTCGAGCCGGCGCCCGCGTCCTGGTCGCCCGAGCGCACGCTGCAGATCACTCAGGCGGGCGAGCGCCTCGAGCTGCGCTCGCGGGTCACGGGGGAGCTCGTACACGTCCTGGGGGAGGTCCCGCCTGCGGCGAAGCGCGACCTGGCGCGTCCCTCGCTGCGCAGCCTGCGCTGGTTTCAGCACGCGTTGCTCGACCCCACCGGTCACGCGCTGGCGGGGGGCTTCGGCAAGACGCTCTGGGTGTGGGACGCCCTCAGCGGTGAGCAGCTGCGCGCGCTCGAAGGGTCCGAGCTCCCGCTGGCCAGCGTGGGCGCCTCGCCCTGTGGGCGCTGGGTCGCCGCGGGGACGGTCACGACCGGCGCGCTGGGAGACCCGCGCATGGCCCTCCACCTGTGGGATCTGCGCTCGGGCGAGCACCGCGCCTTCCCTGCGCCGAGCGAGTCGACTTCGCTCACGCGGCTCCTCGTCGCCAGCGACGGCTCAGCGCACGCCTGGGCCAACTCCAAGCGCGGGCGCGCTGCGCCTTACTGCTGGAGCGCCGAGGGCGCGCTCTCCTACGAGGCGCCGACCCGGGAGGCGTGGGCCGCCGAGCGCCTGGACCAGTTCGCCCCCGGTCCCCAGCGCCGCTGGTTCCGGGCCCAGACCGGCCTCAGCCAGGACGGCGCGCGCTACCTACGCAACGAACCGGGCAAACACCGCGTCCACGAGCTGCCTGGAGATCGCGTCCTCTACACCTTTCCCCGCCAGGCCCGCACCCCGCTCCCCATAGCCGCCGCCGACTACGGGAGCAGTGAGCTGCGCCCGGGCGACCTCGCCCTGGCCGACCTCCCCTGCTTCCGCTCGCGCTATCACGCGCCGCTGGCCCTCTGCCGAGCCCTCGACAGCAAGCAGGCGCTCGAGCGGGAGCGCTCCTTGCGCGAGGGGCTGGCTCGCGCGCAGGCCGCCCTCACCGAGGGGCGCCTCGCGGAGGCCGCGCGGGAGACGGCGCTCGCTCGACGCGTGCCCGGCTTCGACCGCCACCAGGCGGTGGTCGAGGTGCTCGAAGAGCTCGCCCGCGTCTGTCCGCGCCGCGTCGTCCGCGAGCTGTGGGAGACGCGCACGGTCCAGACCGGCGACCCGATCTACGCCTGCCGGATCGACCCCCGCGGCGAGCTCCTGGCGACGGTCCACCCCCAGAGCGTGCAGGTGTGGGAGCTGGCCAGCGGAGCGCAGGTCTCGACCCAGCCGGCCGCGCCGGCGGGCGCTGTCCGCTTCACGCCCGCTGGCGAGCTACAGCTCGGCCTGTTGCGGATCGACCCGCGCAGCGGCCGCCACCGAGGCCGGCTCGAGAACCCGCCCCTCTCCGTCCTGACCCTCGGGATCAGCAGCGACGGGCGCCTCGCCACGAGCGGCCCCGCCCGCTACCTGTGGCACCTCCCCAGCGGGCGCTTGCTGCGCAAGCGCCCCGCGCCGACCTACCTCCAGGGTAAGCGCGCCAGCGGCATGCCCCCCGTGTTCTTGCCCGAGCGAGACCTGGTCCTGCGCCTGCACGAGCGTGACCCCCACCGGCGAGTGCTGTGGGACGTAGCCCAGGACAGCGAAGCGCTGAGCCTCCCCGTTCAGCTGAGCCGCTGCGCTCTGGATCCACGAGGTCGCTGGGTCGCGGGGCTGGTCTACGAGCGTGAGGAGACGGCCAGCGGCCAGGACGTCCGGCAGACCTTCGGCTTGTGGGACCTGCGCACGGGTGCCGAGGTCGCCAGCGAACGGCGCTTGGCCTTCGGCCTGCACGCTCTGGCCTTCCTGCCCGACGGGCGGCACCTGGCCCTCCTTGCGCACGACGGGCTGCGCCTCTGCTTGCTGCCCAAGCTGAACGTGGTCCACGAGGTCCCCGCCCCCAGCGGCGCGAAGAGCCTGGCCCTAACCCCCGACGGAACTCGCCTGGTCACGGGGTCCGACGACGGCAGCTGGAAGCTGTGGCACCTCGACTGGCAGCTCGACCCGGAGCCCCCCGTCGACTGGAAGCGAGCGGAGCCTCTCCTGCGCCGCTTCGCCGAAGCGCAGCGGCCGCGCATGGAGGAAGCCCCGGCGCAGGGCCCCTTCAGCCCCGAGAGCGCCGCGAGCTTCTTCGGGCGCCGCAAGGTCCCGACCTGGGAGGACGCCGACCTCGAGCGCCTGCGCGAGCGCCTGGGCTGGGCCGGGGTCGGGCGCCCCTCCCTGAGTGAGCTCAAGCGGCGAGTCGGCCCGCTCAAGCTCGATGTCTCGCGGACGGCCGAGCAGGAGAGCAAGCCCCAGGCCCGCAGCGGACGCCAGGCGCGAGAGCGGGCGGCGAGTGGGCGCCAGACGGAGGCCCCCTCAGCGCGGGAAGAGGCCGAGGCCCGCCGCTTCGCCCGCCTCTCGGGGCGAGAGCTCCTCGACGAGCTCTTCAAAGAGGCCCGCGAGGAGGTCGACTTCGACACCCGCTCGGGAGCCCTGGCTTGCGCCCTGACGGCGGTGCTCTGCAGCGGCTGCACGCTCGGCTTCTGGTGGAAGGGCGCGCCTGCCTCGGTGGGCCTGGGTCTGGTGTTCGCGGTCGCCTGCTACGTGCTGTTCTACAGCGGCCGACAGCAAGCCCTCGTCGACGAGCTGCTGCTCAAGCTCCTGCCGCGCCTGCGCCGCCACGGCGTCGGTCGTGTGCAGGCCGCCGACCTGGACGCCTGGATCGAGGCGCTGGCCGAGCTCGAGCTGAAGGACGCGCTCACGGAGCAGCGCCAATCGCTGCTCCGGGACCTCGGCGCCGAGTAGGGGCACTCCGGGCGCGTCAGTCCGACCCTGACTTCAGCAGCTTCGCGAGCAGCTTGGCGAGGCGCGCCTGCTCTTTGGCGTTGAGCGCCTCCAGGCACTCGTCGGCGTCGGCGAGGCGTGGGCCGATCAGCTCGTCGACCAGGTCGCGCCCCGCGTCGGTCAGGCGGACGAAGGTCCCGCGCCGGTCGGCTGGGTTGGGGCGGCGCGCCACCCAGCCGCGCTTCTGGAGCCGGTCGAGGAGGTTGGTCGTGCCGCCCGTGGTGAGCATGGCCGCCTGCGCGAGCTGGGAGGGCGAGAGCTCGCACTCGCCGCCCTGACGACGGAGGGTCGCCAGCACGTCGAACTCGCCAGCGCCGAGCCGGTGCTCCTTGAGCAGGCGAGCGAGCCGCTGCTCCCACAGCTTCGCGAGCCGCAGCACGCGGCCCACGACGCCCATGGCGCCCGCGGCGAGCTCAGGCCGCTCGCGGGCCCAGTCCGAGATCACGTCCTGAATGGGATCTGACATGGACTTAGGCTAGCTGGCACTTAGTTTTCCGGCAAGTAGCTTGACAGCAAGCTAATCAGCCGCCAGATTGCTTGCCATGAAGCTACTTTCCGTCAAACTACTCCGGCGAGCCGCCCCATGACGCCCCTCCTCGCGCTGGGCGCGATCGGTGCGGGGTCGCTCCTGGCGCTCAAGGCCGCCTGCGACGCCCGCCTGGGCGCCCTGAGCGCCGACCCGCTCCTCGCCGCTGGCGTCGGCCTCGCCGTGGCCGGCCTCGGCCTGAGCGCGTTGACCCTCGCCAGTGGCCTGCCGCCCAGCTCGCGCCTGGCCGAGGTTCCGCTCTGGCTGTGGTTGAGCGGCGGCCTGCTCACGGCGCTGGCGACCTCGACCCTGTGCTGGCTGATCCCCCAGCAGGGGCTGGGGCGCGTGATCCCGCTCTGCCTCGCGGGCCAGCTGATCACCTCGCTCTGCGCGGCCGGCTCCGGTTGGCTCGGCCTGCCGCGGGCTCCCCTCTCCCCCGCCGCCCTCCTCGGCGCCCTCTGCGCCCTGGTGGGCGTGTTCGCCCTGACCTTCGACCCTGATTGAGAGCTCTCCATGGACTTCGTCGAGATCGTGACCACCCGCTACGCCGCCAAGCGCTTCGACGGGACGCCCCTGCCCGCCGCCGAGGTCGAGCGGTTGCTCGACCTGATTCGCATGGCGCCGACCGCCTACAACCTCCAGCCCTGGCGCGTGGTCGTGATTCCGCCCGGGAGCGAGCGGGCCGCCCTGGCCGAGGCTGCTTGGGGCCAGGCTCAGATCGAGTCCTGCTCGCACCTGCTCGTGTTCTGCGCCAACACGGCGCTCGAGGAGCTCGCCCAGCGCCTGGAGGAGCGACTGCTCGCCGGAGGTGCGCCCGCGGAGTCGGCGGCGGACTTCGCGGCCATGGCCCGCGGCTGGATCGCCGGCTTGGGCGAAGGGCGCCTGGCCTGGGCCCAGCGCCAGACCTACCTCGCCCTCGGCAACGGCCTCAACGGCGCGCGCTCTCTGGGCTTCGACGCTTGCCCCATGGAGGGCTTTCGGCCCGCGGCCTACGCCGAGCTGCTCGGGCTGCCCGAGACCCTCGTCCCTTGCGCGCTGCTCGCCCTCGGTCGCGCGACCGACGCCCCGCGCCCCAAGCTGCGCTTTCGCCGCGACGAGCTCTTCCTGAGCGCCCCCGCCGCGGCCCTCGCGTGAGCTGGCTCCCCGCCGCGCTGCTGGCCTTCGGGGCGGGCGCCTGCCTGGCGCTGCAGGCGGGCCTCAACGCCCAGCTCGGCTTGCGCGCCCAGAGCAGCCTCCTGGCCGCGAGCGTCGGCGCGCTGAGCGCGGCGTTCTGCGTGGCCCTGGCCTGGCTCCTGGCCCGCTCCGCCCGGGCTGCTGCCTCCGAGCGCCAACCCGTCCGGCCGCGCGCGCTGTGGCTGGTCGGCGGCGCGCTGGGGGGAGTCGCCCTGGCGCTGATCTACGCGCTGGTGCCGCGAGTCGGCCTGGACGCCGTCGTCGTCCTGGCCCTCGTGGGCCAGCTGCTGACCTCTCTCCTCGCGGGCCACTTCGGCTGGCTCGACCTGCCCCGCGCCCGCCTCACTCCCCGCAAGCTCCTCGGCGCCCTGCTCCTCATGGGCGGCGCCACCCTGGTGACCCATGGCTAACTGGACCCTCGAAACCCACGACCTCGATCGACTCGGCTTCACGAACCTGAGCGCGCTCTATGGCGCCCTCGGCGCGCGCCCGATCCCTGGGCTCAGCGAGCGCGGCGGCGCGCTCTCCCTGAGCTGGCCGGACCGCGCCTGGCTGGCGGAGGGGGCGGCCCCCGACCCAGAGGAGCTGTCCTTGATCGAGGCCGCTCGCGCCGGCCAAGACCTGCGCCTCCCGCTCTGGCAGCCTCCGACGCCCGAGCAGGCCGCGGCCCTCGCCGAAGCCGGCTACGCGGTGACCACCACCCAGGTCGCCATGAGCCTGCGCCTCGACCCCGAGCAGAGGTGGCCCCCCAGCCCCGACGTCGCGCGGGTCGAGGAGCCGGAGCTGCTGACCTGGTCAGCCGCCCTCTCGACCGCCTTCGGCTACCTCTTCGACCCCGCGGCGGCGCGCCGCCTGCAGGCCGACCCTCGCGCCGAGCTGCACGCGGCTCGCCGTGAAGGCGAACTGGCCGGGACCGCTGTGCTCTTCGTCACGGACGAGGTCGCAGGGATCCACTGGGTCGGCGTCGTCCCCGCCCACCGGAGGCGCGGCGTCGCGCGTCGGCTGATGCACGCTCTGCTGGAGCGCGCCCGAGCCCGCGGCTGCCGCTGGGTCACCCTGCAGGCCTCGGCCGCGGGCCTACCGCTCTACGAGAGCCTCGGCTTCGTGGCAGGCGCCACCGTTCGCACCTACCGCAGGCTCGCAAGACGCAGCAGCTAGCACAGGCAGAACACCGGACCGAGCTGAGCCGCTAGCGCAGCGGCTCGACCTCGTCCTCCTGGTTGGCGCGCGGGTCGCCGACGGGGCGCCAGGTGCGGGTCGAGCGGCCCTCGATGATCTCCTTGCGCCGGCGGGCGGCGTTGTAGGCCGTGATCGCCATCATGTTGATGATCTCGTCCTCGCTGCTGCCGCGCGGGAGCACGTTGGCGGGGCGGCGCAGGCCGAGGAGCATCGGCCCGATCGCGCTGCCGCGGCCCAGCTCGCGGGCCAGGCGGAAGGCCGTCGTGGCGCTGTGCAGGTTGGGGAAGATCAGGATGTTCGCCGGGTCCTCGGGGAGCTTGCGCTTGAAGATCGAGCGGAAGCGGTCCGGGTTGAGCGCGACGTCGGCCTGCACGTCGGGGAAGGCCTCGACGTCGGGCTGGAGCTGGCGGAAGAGCTTGTAGGCCCGCCGCAGCTTGCTGATCTCGTGGTCCGTGCGGGGCGAGAAGTTGGCGTAGCTGACGAAGGCCACCCGCGGGGTCAGCGCCAGGCGGCGCACGACGCGGGTCACGCGCATCGCGATCTCGGTCAGCTCCTCCGCCGAGGGGTCGGGGATCAGCGTCGTGTCGGCGAAGAACAGGCTGCGGTCCTTGAGGGCCATCATCGTCAGGCCTGCGATCCGGCTCACGCCGGCGCGGCGGCTCGAGTAGCGCAGGATCGGCTTGACCATTTTCGCGTAGGGAATGTCGCTGGCCGCCAGCAGGCCGTCGCACACGCCGCTCTCGACGAGCAGGGTCGCGTGGGCGAAGTCGTCGCGCAGCTCCTCGCGGCAGGCCTCCTCGCTGACCTCGTCCAGGGGGCGCTGGCGACGCATGATCGGGACCAGCTCGTCGACGTGCTCCTCGTCGGCGGGGTCGACGACCTCGTACTGGTCGGGGTGAATGTTCTCGGCCTCCATGGCGGCCTGGATCCGCTGGCGTGAGCCGACGAGCACGGGGGTCGCGATCCCCTCGCGGATCGTGAGCCGCGCGACCGTGGCCAGCTTGGGGCTGGTGCAGTCAGGGATCGCGATCCGGGGCGGGTTCTTGCGCGCGTGCATCAGCGGGACCGAGACCATGCTCCGCCCTGCGTCGACCTTGCGGCGCAGGCGCTCGCGGTACTCGTCGAGGTCGAGCTGGATCCGGGCCACCCCGCTCTCGATCGCGGCGCGCGCCACGGCGACCGACTCCCAGTAGAGGACGCGCTGGTCGAAGGGCTTGGGGATCAGGTAGCGGCGGCCGAACTCGAACTGCTCGCCGCCGTAGGCCTGGCTGACGCTGCTGGGCACCGGCTGCTTGGCCAGCTCGGCCAGGCTGTGGACCGCAGCGAGGACCATCTCCTCGTTGAAGGTCGTGGCCCGCACGTCGAGGGCGCCCCGGAAGATGAAGGGGAAGCCGAGCACGTTGTTGACCTGGTTGGGGTAGTCCGAGCGCCCCGTGGCCATGATCACGTCGCGGCGGGTCTGGACCGCGAGCGGGTAGTCGATCTCCGGCGTCGGGTTCGCCATGGCGAACACGATCGGGTCCTTGTTCATGCTGAGCAGCATCTCGGGCGTGACCACGTTGCCGACCGAGCAGCCGATGAAGCAGTCGCTGCCCTTCATGGCGTCCGCCAAGGTCCGCAGCTTGGTGTCGCGCGCGAACTCCTGCTTCTCGGGCGTCAGCTTGTCGCGCCCGGTGTGAATCACGCCCTTGGAGTCGCACATGATCACGTGCTCGGGCTTGACCCCCAGGCGAATGAAGAGCCGCGCGCAAGAGACGCCGGCCGCGCCCGCGCCGTTGAACACGCAGCGAATGTCCGAGAGCTCGCGCTTGGTCAGCTCGCAGGCGTTGAGCAGCGCGGCGGACGAAATGATCGCGGTCCCGTGCTGGTCGTCATGGAACACGGGGATCTCGAGCCGCTCGCGCAGCTCGCGCTCGATCCGGAAGCACTCGGGGCCCTTGATGTCCTCGAGGTTGATCCCGCCGAAGGTCGGCGCCATGGCGGCCACGGTCTCGATGAAGCGGTCGGGGTCCTTGGCGTCGAGCTCGATGTCGAACACGTCGATATCGGCGAAGCGCTTGAAGAGGACCGCCTTGCCCTCCATGACCGGCTTGCTCGCCTCGGGGCCAATGTCGCCCAGGCCGAGCACCGCGGTCCCGTTGCTGATCACCGCGACCAGGTTGCCCTTGTTGGTGTAGTCGTAGACCTTGCCGCGCTCGGCGGCGATCACGCGGCAGGGCTCGGCCACGCCCGGGCTGTAGGCGAGCGAGAGGTCGCGCTGGCTCGCGGTGGGCTTGGTCGGCTGCACCTCGAGCTTGCCCGGTCGCCCGTCGAGCTGGTGATACTTGAGGGACTCCTTGTAGATCGACTCCGGCATGGGACGCTCCTCTGAGGGGCGCGGATCATAAGGAGCCGAGCGAGTGATCGCAGGAGGGAGGCTGAGTGAGACGGGAAAATCCCTTGCGAGAGCATGACGCTCTGCGCAATCGCTACTTCGGTCTGCGCCACGGCGAGAGCGAGGCGAACCTCGCCCAGATCGTGCTCAGCGACCCCGCGGTGGGCACCGTGCGCTACGGCCTGAGCGAGCGCGGCCGCGCGCAGGTGCGCGAGAGCGTGGCCGCCGCGGCGAGCGAGCTGGGCGGCGAGGCGCGCGTGCTCAGCTCCGACTTCACGCGCACCCGCGAGACCGCGGAGCTCGCGGCCGAGGTGCTCGGGGTCGAGGAAGTCGAGCTGGAGGTCGCCCTGCGCGAGCGCTTCTTCGGCGCCTGGGAAGGCACGAGCAACGAGAACTACCAGCGCGTGTGGGCCCACGACGCCGAGGACCCCGAGCACGAGGAGCAGGGCGTCGAGAGCGCGGCCGCGGTGGTCGAGCGGGTGGCGGGCCTGGTCGCGCGCCTGGAGGCGGAGCACGAGGGGGAGACCTTCGTGCTGGTCAGCCACGGCGACGCGCTGCAGCTGCTGCAGACGGCCTTCTTGCGCTTGTCGCCCGCGACGCACCGCGAGCGCGAGCACTGGGCGCCGGCCGAGGTGCGCGCCCTGGAGCTGGGAGGCGAAGCGGGGGAGTGAAGCGGCGCGCCGCGGTCCTGGCTCTCTTGTTCATTGGACTCGCGGGCGGAGCGCTTGCGCAGGAGTCCAAGCAGATCGACGAGGCCCTGGTCGCGCTGCGCGACGGCGACGCGCGCGCCCGCTCGGACGCGATCGACCTGTTGGGCCACGTTCAGACGGCCGCCTCTCGGGCCGAGGTCACCTCGGCGCTGCGCGCGGCGACCCACGACGAGGACCCCAACCTGCGCGCGCTCGCGATCTCGTCCCTGGTGCGAGTGGACGGGAGCGGGGCGCTGGACGACTGCCTGCGCCTGCTCGTGGACCCCGACCGCTCGGTGCGGATCTTCGCCGTCAACGCGCTGTGGCAAACCTTCCCCTATCCGACGCCGGTGCCCGCCTCCTGCGCGCCGGGGATCGCGGCCGCGCTGGATCGTTGCGACGGCGACCTGCGGCGCGATCTGTTCAACCTGCTGACCTGCGTTCGCCCGCTCCGCGCGAGCCTGCCGCTGCTGCTCGAGCGCTGGCGCGAGACAGCGAGTTGCCCCTTCCCAGCGGTCGGCGAGGGGCACCTGGAGCTGGCGCAGGCGCTGCGCCGCGAAGCCCTTCCCGAGCGCAGGCAGGTGCTGTGCGAGTGGCTGACTCAGGTCCTCCACGAGCTCGGCCCACGCGGGGCGGCCGCCCTCCCCGAGCTCGTGCCGCTCCTCGAGCACGACGACCCGCGCCAGCGGCGCCTGGCGGCAGAGTGGCTGGGCGGAATGGGGCCAGCCGCCGCGCCTGGGCTGGTTGGATTGGTCGCGCTGCTCGAGGACGAGGACGCCGACGTGCGCGAGGAGGCGCGCCTGGCGTTGGGAGCCCTCGGTGCCGCCGGCGTCCCGGGCGTGGGCGCACTGCTCCGGGACGCGCAGCGGCGCCGAGCGAGCAGCTCTTGGAGCGCGATCTACCGGATCGGCGCCCAGTCGCGCGCAGCCGGCCAGACCCTGTGGTGGGTGCCCCTCCGCCGCTACTGGCCTTGGCTGACCTTGACGGGGGTGGTGCTCTGCGCCGCATGGGCCCTAATGGGCTGGCTGCTACGCCGCGTCGGCCACGACCCCAACCTGCGCTACGCGGTCGGCACGATCCTGGCAGGGGGGCCTGCCTGCACGCTCGGGTTCCTGGTCCTGGTTTGGCTCGGCTTCGATCCTTGGCTCGAGCCCTTCCTTCCGCAGCCAGGGCTGGCCGTGCTGCCCGCCTGGTTCAGCTACGCGCTCTCCGCGACCTTCCTCGCGCTCCTCCCCGGGCTCTGGGTTTTCGCGACCTTCGGCCGCGGAAGCGAAGAGGAGGTCGTGCCCTGGGACGAGGACAAGGGCGAGGGGCCTAGGCCTCTCGGCTCTCCACCCGTGCCCTGAGGGCATCCGACTCGCCAAGGACGAACGGGATTAGCTCCTGGGCAACTGCCTGGCGGAGCTCGCTAGGGTTGATCCCGTTGAACTCGAGACTCGTGAGAACGTTCATGGGCCCGTACCGAGGGCTTGGAGAGCGGCCTTGCTCCACCAGCCATGCCGCTGCGGCGGCATGCTCCAAGGCCCAGCCCGCCTGTGTCAGCGCGGCGTCTGCCCCTCCGTAGTCCGCGGTCGCGAAGCTGGAGAGTCCTCGCCCCCCCAGGACCGCGACGGCGTGCTCGAGGCACGGACGGATACACCATGCTTCTGCAGCCTCGAGCGCATGTAGCGGGGCTAGCTCGCCGGGCCGAGCCTGCCGGAAGCGAGTCAGCACCAATCCAGCAGCAGCGATCAGCGCCCGGACCCAGAGGACAGGATCACGATCATGGAGCCCGATCAGCCACTCGGCTTCGCTCTCTGGGGCGAGCGCCACGTCCCCCGCCAAGGCTAGCCGCGCCGCGACGGAGCCGAGATAGGCCGCCAAGTCGAGGGCGGCGACGGGGAGCTCACCCACTCGGGCGCGCTCGGCCAGCCGCGCCGCCTCGTCGACCACCGCTCCCGTGGAGCGGAAGCGGCGCTCCAGCTCACGGAGTCGGGAGTCCGTCACGCCGTCCTCTGACTCGGAAAGTTCCAGTCGGCGGGGAGCTCTCCGTCACAAACGCCGCAGTAATACCATTCGTCCTTCACGATGTTGCGTTGCCCGCAGTGAGGGCAGAGCCGAAACACGATCGGCTGAGTGAACTCGCCCGGATGCTCGAGCCCAGCAGCCTCAAGGCTCTCCTCGACCGCAGGCCATGACGTGGGCTCAGGACAGAAACCTGTGGACTGGTTGCTGACCTTCGCCACCTCGACCACAGCGCCCTCCACGTCGAACCAGGCCACGCCGGCAGAGCGAACCGGACCGCCACCAGCGCACGAGACGTGCTCGTGCCCGTAGTCCTCGATCCGCAGGGCCCCCTCGTGGTCGACAACGAAGGTCGCGAGGTAGTAGCCCTCTGCTCCTGGCGCTTGCTCGGTGTCCTCGATCCAGCGCACCACGTCCGCGGCGGAAGAGACGACTCTCCCGGGCGGCTGCTTCGACACCCGCTCCCGGATCTCAGGAGGGCCGACATAGTGGTAGAGGCGATACATGGTCAGGTTGCTCTCGAGCGTGGCAGTCCGCTCCCGATTCGACCACTCCCGCCGCTAGCGCGCCCCTCCCGCCCGCGCCTCGAGCCCCTCGAGCGCGAACCGGGTGCGGGGAGAGAGGCTGCGCTCGCGCAGCCGGCGCAGGAGCTCCTGCGCCTCGGCTCGCTGGTCCGTCGCGAGGAGCGCCTCAACCTCGAGCAACTCGTCGGCGACCACGCGCAGGGTCGAGTCGGCTTGCCGCAGGACCCGCAGGGCCAGGGCGGGGCGCGCCGGCAGCAGCGCGCGCACGGCCAGGCGCCGGGCGCGGGGGTGGTCGGCCAGGGCGCTCAGCTGGGCGAGGGCGGGGCCCTTCCCCTCGCCGCCCGCGAGCAGCTGCGCGACGGCGCGCAGCGCGCGCAGGGTCGGCTGGCGCTCGTCCTCGCGCAGGAGCACGTCCAGGGCCTGGCGAGCCTCGGCGTGCGCGCCGCGCCGGAGGCGCGCCACGGCCAGCTCCTCGTGGGCCGAGAGGACCCTGGGGTCGAGGGCGAGCAGCGCCTCGAGCTCGACCTCGAGGCGCTCGGGCGCGACGTGGCGCGCGGCCTCGGCCTGGCCCCACCCCAGGGCTGCGCGGGCCTCGGGGCGCGCGCCCGGGGGCACCGAGAGCTGGCGCAGCGCCTGCCAGCGGCCGGCGTAGTCGCAGAAGAGCGCGCGGATCAGGAAGAGCTCGGGGGAGTCGCCGCTGAGGTGGTCCAGGGCGGCGAAGGCCTCCTCGATCCGTCCGAAGGCCAGGTCGGCCTGGGCGCGGCGGACGGACACCGTCGCCGCTTTGCTCAGGTCGAGGGCGAAGAGCTGGCGCGCGTCTCGCCAGCGGGCCAGAGGCCGCTGGCCGCGGGCGACGCGCAGCTCGAGGGCGAGCGCGACCGGCTCGGCCCAGGCGGGGCGCAGGATCAGCACCTGGTGAACCCCGGTCGTGGCGGGCGAGGGGCCGCCGACCGCCTCGTCGAAGGCCATGCTGTGCGAGTCGAACTGGAGCGGCTGGCGCTCGCCGGGGGCGCCGTCGTAGCGGAGGCGGAGGTCGAGGTCGAGCTGAGCCCCGCGGACCCGGAACTCCCAAGCCGTAGCGTCGGGCGGGACGCGGAACAAGACGTGGGCCTGACCCGCGCCGACCGGCAGGACCAGCGGCGCGTAGCCCTCGCCCAGCTCGGCCACGATCGGACCCGTGACCCGCTCGCAGAACTGGCGCGCGGCGGTCAACTGCTGGTTGAGGCTCGTGTCGGGCAGGGGCTGGGGCAGCGCGGCCAGGCGCTCGAGGGTCGCGAGCAGCCCCTCCTGCGCAGCCGTATTGGCGAGCAAGTGCGTGATTCGCTGCGGCTGGGCCGTGGCCAGGGTCTCCAGCCGGGCCATGATCACCGGCGCGGGCAAGCGGGCCCCGAAGCCGCGCAGCCAGCGGTAGCCCCAAGCCTGGCTCCAGAAGGGGAGCGAGACCTCGTCCTCCACGTCGGCGACTCGGTTGGCGAGGTGCTGGTAGAAGCGCGGCTCTTGCGGAAAGCGCAGACGGAGCAGGGCAAACCAGGCCTCCGTCGCCAGCCAGGGGTAGGGGCTCTCCTTGGCGGCGACCGCCCCGTGCACCTGCTCGATCAGGCGCTCGACGGCGCCGACCTCGGCCGGGGCGCTGTAGGCCTGGAGCGAGAGCTCGCCCAGGAGGCCCGCGACCCGCTCCTCGCTCTTGGGCTGCGCCTCGCTCCCCGCGACCGCCGCGCGGCGCAGGGCCTCGCGCGCGGACTGTGAGTCTCTCCGCTCGGGGTCGTCGCGCGCCTCGTGGCTGGCGGCCAGGGTCAGCCGCGCCCGCGCCAGGTAGTCCCCGCGCCCGACCTGCTCGAGCTGCTCGATCGCTTCGTCGTAGCGCCCGGCAGCGTTGAGCGCCGAGCCGAGCGTCCAGCGCACCTCGTCTCGGTCGGCGGGGCTGGGCGCCTGCTCGAGGGCGAGCTTCAGCGCCGCGATCGCGCGCTCCTGGGCCTGGGTCAAGCGCTCGGCGCGGGCCCGCGCGTCCGCCTCGCTCAGGATCGGCCCCTGGCCTTCCTGCTTGGGGAGCGCGACCACCTGCCGCCAGGCCTCGGCGGCTTCGGCGGCGACCTCGTCGTAGCTGGGGGTGGCCGCGGGGGTCGCGGCGGGCCCGCTGGGAGAGAGCGCGGGTGAAGGCGTCTGCGAGGGCGAAGGCGAGGCGAGGGCGAGTGGCCCCTCGGCGTTGGCCATGGCCGCGCCGACGCCGAAGGCCAGCAACACGACCGCCACGGCTCCCAGCGCGTGGAGCGAGCGCGGCTCGAGGTCGCCCTCCAGGAGGGAGCTCAGTCGGCGCGCGAGGGCGCGCGCGTCGGGGATCCGCTCGTCGGGCTGCGGCGCGAGGGCGTCGAGGACCAGGGCGTCCACGGCGCGCGGCACGCCGCGGCGCAGCTTGCTCGGCGGGGGGAAGTTACCGCGGGCCAGACGCGCGAGGAGCTCGGCCATGGTCTTGCAGCCGTGGGCGGGGGGCTTGCCGGTCAAGAGCGCGTAGAGGGTCGCGCCCAGCGAGAACACGTCAGCGCGCTCGTCGGCCGAGCTGGCGTCGTTGATCTGCTCCGGCGCGGCGTAGCCCGGGGTGCCCGCGAAGGCGCCGGTCACCGTCAGCCGGCTCTGGGAGAAGTCGCCCGTGCCCTTGGCGAGGCCGAAGTCGATCAGGACTGGGCCGCGCTGCGGGTGCAGGAGCACGTTGGAGGGCTTGATATCGCGGTGCAGCACGCCCTGCCCGTGGGCGTAGGCCATGGCGCCCGCCAGGTCGCGGGTCAGCTCGAGCGCCTCGCGCAGAGGGAGCGTGTCCTCGCGCTCGAGGCGCGCGGCGAGGGTCTCGGCCTC
>CALDQK010000818.1 GCA_937911525.1 uncultured bacterium | reverse complement strand
GTCGAACTCGGACGTCGGGCTCGGTCGTCGGGCTCGGCCGTCGAACTCGGACGTCGAACTCGGACGTCGGGCTCGGTCGTCGGGCTCGGTGCTCGGTCGTCGGACCCCTAGTGACCGGAGAGCAGGATCGCGAGCCCTTCGCTCCCCTGCACCAGCAGCTCGAGCAAGAGCGGCGGCGCGACCCCCAACACCAAGCAGGCCCCCACCAGCGGCAGCTGGCTCGCGCTCTCGAGGGCGCTGAGATCCCCGAAGCGGTCGCTGGCGTGGCGCTCACCCAGGAACACTCGCTGATAGGTCCACCACAGGCCCAGCCCGAGCAGGCCGAGCGTGAGCGCTCCAGCCACCACCAGCCAGCGCGGCACCAGGGTCGAGCCCCAGCCGCCGGCGATGATCAAGAAGCGGGACACGAAGCCCACCAGGCCGGGGAGTCCGACCAGGCTCAGGCACGCGAGCCCGGCGACGGCGCCCAGGCGCGGGAGCGGCTCGATCAGGCCACCCATGGCGCCGATCTCCGCGTCGCGAGTCCGCTCGATCAGGCCGCCGAGGGCCAGGCAAGCGGCGCTCATGCCGACCCCGTGCGCCACCAGCTCCAGGGCGCTCCCCGCCAGGCTGGCGGGCGTGGCGAGGGCCAGTCCGAACACCACCAGCGAGGCGTGGGCCACGCTCGTCAGGGCCAGGGTTCGGCGGAGGTCGCGGGAGGCGATCGCCGCCAGACCCGCGAAGAGCAGCCCCAGGAGCGCCGCGCCCGCGATCGCGCTCGCGACGCGCGGATCGCCCACGATCTGCGGGGCCATGGGCCAAGCCAGGCGGAGCAAGCCGAAGCCGCCCAGGCTGAGCACGGCGCCCTGCAGGAAGGCGGCGAAGGGCACGGGGAGCTCGGTCTGCGCGGCGGGGAGCCAGCCGTGCAGCGGGGGGAGGGGCATCCTCACGGCGCAGGCCAGCAGCAGGCCGCCGAACAGGACCGCCTGGGTCTTGAGGCTGGTGCCGCCCGCGACCTCGATCAGGACGAGCAGGTTGGTCGAGCCCTGGGCGTGCAGGACCGAGAGGGTCAGCAGCGCCGCCAGCAAGACCAGGGCTCCCAGGAAGGCGGGCAGCACGGCGCGCTTGGCGATCTGGGCGCCGGGGCTCTCGGGGCCGCCCCCGATCAAGGCGTAGGTCGGCACCAGGAGCAGGGTCCAGCCTGTGACCAGGAGCACGGCGTCGAGGGCGGCGAAGGTCAGGGTCAAGCCGGCCTGGGTGAGCAGGATCCAGCTCATGAGCGAGCGCTCTCGCGCCAGCGCGGTGAACGAGCAGGCGAGCCCGATCAGCGAGACGACCCAGATCAAGCCGAGCGCGAGGCCGTCCACGCCGAGCAGCCAGTGAACCCGCAGGCTCGGCATCCAGGAGCGCAGCTCGATCAGCTTGAAGCGCGTGGCGAGGGGACCGCGCGCAGCTCGACGCAGGTCCCGGGTCTCCCCCTCCAGGCGCAGCAGCGCCAGCTCCAGCCGGCGCCGCTCGCGCGCTGAGCGCTCTCGCGCCAGGGCGGCGTCGTCGAGGATCGCGCGCGCGCCGGAGTTCACCGCGGCCACCTCGCCCAGCTCTGCCTCGAGCGCGCGCAGGTCCTCTGCGCACACCGCCACGCCGGAGAGGTCGTCGAGGAGCGCCGCGCGCGCGCCGGGGTCGCCTCCGCGCTGGAGGTGCGCGAGGAAGCGCTCCTGCACCGCGCGCTCCGGAGGCGCCGCCCAGCGGAGCTCGCCCTCGCGCTCGACGGGCAAGGGGGCGCTGCCGGCCCCTCCGATCACGGTCGCGATCCGGTTCGCCAAGAGCGCCGGGAGCCCGCGCTCGAGGTCGGGGGTCGCAGGGGAGAGGAAGCGCCCGACGCCCCAAGTCGCGAGCAGGAAGGTCAGCAGCGCGAGCCCCACTCCGGCCGCGCGCCCGCCGCGCTCGACGCCGTAGGCACACGACCCCCCCACCAGGGGGAGCGCGACGAGGAGGGTGAGCAGGGACTCGGTCATGGGCGCGGAATTCTACGGCCCCGAGCGCGTTCTTGCTTCTGGCTCCTCGCGTCCTTCCCGACCACGCACCTTCCGGTATGGTCTACGCCTCTTACTCCCACCCGGGTGACGAAATGCGCGCTCTGCTCTGCTCCATCCTGCTCCTTGGACTCGTCGGCTGCGGCGGCAACCCTCCCCCCGAGGAGGACCCCAAGCAGCAGGAGATGCCCAAGAAGAAGAAGCGTAAGCACGCCGGCAGCCTGACTTTCCACGAGTTCAAGGGCACCGAGCCGACCCAGAAGACCGACAAGTCGATCGTGGGCAAGGGCGTGACCCTCGTGAACCCCAAGGGCGAGGAGGTCGAGCTCAACAGCCTGCTCGGCAAGCCCCTGGTGATGGTCTTCATGCGCGGCTTCAACGGCATGATCTGCCCCTACTGCACCACCTACACCGCACAGATGGCCGTCCGCTACGAGGAGTTCCGTCAGGCCGGCGGAGAGATCCTCGTGATCTATCCGACCCGCGAGAAGGACGCTGGACAGATCGAGCTCTTCACCGAGCTGGTGGAGGAGATCATCGCCGACGAGGGCGAGCAGGCGATCCCCTTCCCCGTGTATCTCGACCTCGGGACCAAGGTCGTCGACAAGTACAACCTCAACGGCGACCTCAGCAAGCCGACGACCTTCGTGCTCGACCCCCAGGGCAAGATCCAATACCTCTACGTCGGCCGTGACACCGACGACCGCCCCTCGCTCGACCGCGTGCTGGCAGAGGTGCGCAAGATCACCGGCAAGTAGCCGGCGCGAGGGCCAGTTGACTGAAGAGCAGGACGAGACCGGAGCCTTCGATCCGACGGTGATCGAGGGCGGCGACCCTGGACCCTCGGAGCTGGACAAGCAGCTGGTCGGGGAGGCCATCAAGCGTGGCCTGATCACGGTCGTTCAGGGGGACATGGTCCTCGAGTCGCTGGCCACCCTCGCGCCGACGGAGGACGCGCTCGAGGACCCCGTCGAGTCGACGGTCGGGCTCCTCGTCAAGCGGGGCCTGATCTCGCGCGACAAGGCGGACGAGCTGAAGGACTCGCTCAGCGACGACTTCGTGCCTGGCTTCCGGCTCGGTCGCGAGCTGGGCCGCGGAGCGATGGGCGTGGTCTACGAGGCCACGCAGAAGAGCCTCGACCGCAAGGTCGCGCTCAAGGTCGTCAATCCGAACCTGAGCGCCAACGCGGACTACGTGAAGCGCTTCAAGCGGGAGGCGCTGACCCTCGCCAAGCTGAACCACCCCAACATCACGCAGGTCTACGACTTCGGCGACGTCGACGGGCGGATCTTCCTCGCGCTCGAGTTCGTCGAGGGCGTGGACGTCGCGGAGATGATCAAGGAGGACGGGCAGCTGACCCAGGGCATCGCGCTCAAGATCGTGCGCGACGCGGCCCTCGGGCTGAGCCACGCGCATCAGGCCGGCGTGATCCACCGCGACATCAAGCCCGCCAACCTGCTCCTGCAGCAGAGCGCGACCGACGCCAGCGACCGCGACTTCATCGCCAAGGTGACCGACCTGGGGCTGGCGCGGGAGGCGACCCCGGGCGGGGACGGCGAGCTGACACAGGCCGGCACGATCCTGGGCACGCCGGCCTACATGGCGCCCGAGCAGACCCAGGGGCATCCCGCCGACTACCGCTGCGACATCTACGCCCTCGGCGCCAGCCTCTACCACATGGTCACCGGCCAGGTCCCCTATGCGGACAGCTCGGTCGTGAACATGCTGGTCAAGAAGCGGACCGAGAAGCTGCCCAACCCGCAGCGCTTCGCCGGCGGGCTGGGCTCGAACGTCATCCAGCTGTTGGACATCATGCTGGCTCGCCCACCAGAGAAGCGCTACCAGGACTACGGCGCGCTGCTGCGGGACCTGGACATCGTGATCGCTGGCGGTCTGCCGGAGGGAGGGCCGATCGACCCCGAGGACTCGAGCCTGCAGCTCGAGGACCTCGTGATCACCCACCACGGCCAGATCGACCTCTCGGCCTTCAGGGCGCCCACGGCGCGCTACGGGACCTCGAGTCAGGCCCACGTGCAGACCGCGGCCCTCGACAGCTCCGACCTGCCGCCGGAGGGCGCTCTTGCGGGTGGCGGCGAGGCTGGCGGCGCTCCGGTCGCCGTGGCGGTCCTGGTGGTGGCGGTCCTCGCCCTGGGCGCCTGGTTCTTCGCGACCCGGAAGGACCCGGGGCAGACCCCCCCGACCCCCTTGGCCACCCAGGTCGCGTCGAACACACCCGCCGAGGACCCCAGCGCTCTCGAGGCCAGCCTCGCGGCCTACGTCGGCCTCTCGCCGGCCCAGCGCCTGCGCGAGGGCGAGCTGCTCGCGAGCCTGTCCAAGGAGGTGGCGGCCCTGCCCGACAAGGAGCGCGTGCCCCTCGAGCTGCGCCTGCGCTCCGCGGTGGGCGAAGCCCTCGACTCGACCGGCGCCGAGCGCCTGGTCCAGCTGAACGAGCTCTGGCGCAAGGGGAGCTACGCGAGCCTGGGTGACGAGAGCGCGGAGCTGCGCGACCTCTACCAGCTGGCAGGCCGCAACGTACCGAAGGACCTCGAGCTGCACCTGGCGCGCGCGGCCGCCGCCAACAAGGAAGGCGCGGGCGAGGCAGAGCGCGCCCTGTGGACCGAGATCGAGGCTGCGTGGGGGGCGGCCGACGCTGACAACGCCGAGCTCCTGAACAAGCTCCAGCGCATTCGGCGCGACTACGCCGCCTTCACCCCCGTGCTCGACGAGATCGAGCAGCGGCGGGCCGAGCTGATCGAGAAGACGCCGCTCTTGGTGGTCACCCCCGTGCCGGAGTCGGCGACGGTGAGCGTCGACGGGAAAACGCTCGGCAAGGGCAAGCAGAAGGCGCGCTTCAACCGCGGGAAGCACCAGCTCAAGCTCAGCGCGAAGGGGCACCGCGACCTCGAGCTCGAGCTCGACCTCGTCGGGCGCACGGTCGAGACCTACTACCTCGCTCCGCTGCCCAAGCAGGCTCTGGCGGAGGACCCAAACTTCATGTTGCAGGTCATGGGGCGCTTCAAGGAGCTGCGCAGCTTCGGGGCCTTGTACTACCCCTTCAAGGACCTGACCGAGCAGTGGGACTACGACGGGGAGTGGTCGCGGGCCCCGACCTCGTTTGCGGGGCTGGACGGCGCGGCCAAGGACGATTGGCGCACGGCGCGTAGGCGGCTACTGCCACGAATCCTGGACGCGGCGAACGAGGTCGGGGCCAAGGGATGGTCGTTGAGCTGGCGGATGCAGCCTTGGCGCGGCACTCGCACCGTGATCGAGGGCCAGCGCAAGAAGGAAGTCCCGCTCGAGCTGACCCCGGAGCTGATCGCGACCTGCGGCGCGGAGGCCCGCTTGCTCGCCAACCCCAAGGGGCAAGAGGTCGTGGTCGGCTTCGACCGGGGCCTGATCTACGCGGGTCTGCGCAACAAGAAGGGGATCCTCGAGGTCCAGCGCTTCGAGCAGGTCCCCCAGGGTCAGGCGCCCCCCCTCGAGTATCAGGTCAGCTGGGATGGCGACATCGCCGAGATCTATGTGGGGCGGGAAGAGAGCGCCCCGCGCTTCTTCCACTCGATTCGGCTGGAGGGCAAGCGCAACCAGGGATTGGCCTTCGCGGTGGCCCACGGGCGCGCCCTGTTCAACAACATGAAGCTCTGGGCGCGCGTTAAAGCGAAGTGAGCCTTGACGCTGGGGGATGGCACCCGTATTTTCTCCGCCTTCCTGTCTCGGCGGCAGGGACTCCAGAGAGCGAAATCCAATGACGCAAACTACCTACATGGCGAAGGCGAGCGATCAGGCGCAGCGCGAGTGGCTGCACGTCGACGCTGCCGACCAGACCCTCGGCCGCCTCGCTGCCAAGCTCGCGCGCGTCCTCATGGGCAAGCACAAGCCCACCTACACGCCTCACATCGACATGGGCGACTTCGTGGTCGTGACCAACGTCGACAAGATCAGCGTGTCGGGCCGCAAGCGCGACCAGAAGACTTATCCCTACTACACCGGCTATCGGGGTGGCCTCAAGGAGCTGACCTATCGCGAGCTCATGGAGCGTGACCCGGCTCGGGTCCTCAAGCTCGCGGTGAAGCGCATGCTCCCTAAGTCGAAGCTGGGCAAGCAGATGCTCGCCAAGCTCAAGGCCTACCCCGGGGGCGAGCACCCGCACTCCTCCCAGAAGCCCCAGCCGCTCGACCTGAGCAAGATCTAGGCAGGCACCCAAAGTGAGCGAAGAGAAGATGCAGGGCGGCTACTACTGGAGCACCGGACGTCGAAAGACCTCCGTGGCTCGCGTCCGCCTCAAGCCCAACGGCTCCGGCCACGTCCACGTCAACGGCCGTCCCCTCGCCGAGTACTTCGTGCGGGAGATGGACCAGAAGCGCGCGACCTCGGCGCTGCGCCTCAACGCCGACAAGCAGACCTTCGACGTGTTCGTCAACGTCCGCGGCGGCGGGATGGCCGGCCAGGCGGGCGCCGTGCGCCTCGGGATCGCCCGCGCCCTGGTCAAGGTCGACAAGGACACCTACTACTCCGACCTCAAGGACGCTGGCTTCCTGACCCGCGACAGCCGCAAGGTCGAGCGTAAGAAGCCCGGTAAGAAGGGCGCTCGCGCCAGCTTCCAGTTCAGCAAGCGCTAGAACGAGCCCGGATCCAAGCCAAAGGAGGGCGGCCCTGGGCCGCCCTTCTTTCGTTCCGGACAGCCCCGGATTGCGACGCTTCGCGTCATATGCGTTTCCTCGATTCTCCCCAAGACTTTCGCTATAGTCCCGGCGGTTCGAGACAGCGGCGGGAGGCAGCCATGCGGGAGCAGATTCTGATCACGGGCTTCGGCCCCTTCGGCGATCACTTGCGCAACGTCAGCGGCGAAGCGGCAGAGGCCGTCGATGGCCAGGACCTGCAGGCCGAAGGCTTCGCGCTCCAGAGTCGTGTCCTGCCCGTGCAGTTCGAGCGCGCCTGCGAGCTCTTGAGCGAGGTGGTCGAGGGCGGGACGCCCCCTGCCGCCGCGCTGGCCCTCGGGATCCACAACGAACCTGGCGGTCCCTTCCGGCTCGAGCTCCTGGCCAAGAACGAGCGCCACTACTCGATCCCAGACGTCGACGGGCAGCTCGTGACCGAGGCGAGCGTCGAAGACCACGGCCCGGCGCAGAAGCTGAGCACCTTGCCGGTGGCCTCGATCAAGCTGGCCCTCGACCGCGCGGGCTTCGACGTCGAGCTGAGCGAGGACGCGGGGCGCTATCTCTGCAACGCGGTCTTCTACTGGCTCGCGCAGCGCCTCCCTGCGGCCGGCTTCCTGCACGTTCCGCCCGACGCCGACCTCGAGCAGGTCCAGCGCGCGATCCAGCTCGCGGCCGAGGCCACCGCCAGCCGGCTCCTCGCCCAGCAGGTCGAGGTCGCCTGAGGCTCGTTCGACTCCCCCCCACGGGGCGACATCTCACTGCGTCCAGTTAGAATCCGGCCTCTCGATTGGGGGTCTCCATGGACGCCGAGCAGTACTTCACCAACCTGGTCCTGGCCGCGATGGTCGACGGCAAGCTCGACGAGGCCGAGCGGGTGCTGCTCGAGCAGCACGCCGAGAACCTGCGGCTGACCTCCGAGCAGGCCCAGACGATCCTCAACAAGGTCTACTCCAAGGAGCTGACCGAGTTCGTCAAGCCGCAGAGCCCGGAGGCGCGCAAGGCGGCGTTCCGGGCGGTCGTGCGGATCCTGCGCGCCGACAAGGTCCTGACGGGCAAGGAGCAGCGCATGATCAAGCTGCTCGGCCACCACATGGAGATCCCCGACGAGAAGATCGACGCCGCCCTCGGTCCCAAGTGGGACGGCGGCAAGTAAGGACCTCCACCCACCCCTACCCGCCTGGATCAGGACGCGCGCGCACGCGCCTGCGCGTCCCAACACCCCAGCCAACCTTCGCCTGCCGAGGGTCGCTGGGGTGTGTCCACAGAGAGGTGACCCCTGAACGTTGAGCTCGCACCCCAACAGGCAGAGCGGATCGAGGCCCTCGAGCGGGCTCTGGCGGAGCGGATCGTCGTGTTCGACGGTGCGACCGGCACTCGACTGCAGTCCGAGAACCTCGACGAGGCCGCCTTCCGCGGCCAGCGCTACGCCAAGCACCCGATCCCCCTGCTGAACCTGAACGACCTGCTCGTGTTCAGCCAGCCGGATCTGATTCGTCAGGTGCACGCCGAGTATCTCGACGCGGGCGCGGACGTGATCGAGACCAACACCTTCAACGCCAACGCGATCTCGCTGGCGGAGTATCAGCTCCAGGACGTCGCCTACGAGCTGAACCTCGAGGCCGCGCGCCTCGCGCGCCAGGCCGCGGACGATCACGCGCGGGGTCGCGAGGGGGACGTTCGCTTCGTGGCGGGGTCGATCGGTCCGACCAGCCGGACCCTCTCGATGTCGCAGGACGTCAACGACCCCGCGGCCCGGGCCTGCACCTTCGACCAGCTGCGCGCGGCCTACGTCGATCAGGTGGCCGGACTGGTGGACGGAGGGGTGGATCTCCTCTTGCCGGAGACCGTGTTCGACACGCTCAACCTCAAGGCCTGCTTGTTCGCGATCGAGGAGGTGTTCGAGCAGCGGGGCTTCCGGATCCCGGTGATCGCCAGTGTGACCTTCATTCAGGAGGGCTCGGACCGGACGATGTCGGGCCAGACGCTGGAGGCCTTCCTGGCCTCGGTCCAGCACGTCGACCTGCTCGGGCTCTCGATCAACTGCGCGCTGGGGCCCGACACGATGCGGCCGCACGTGGAGGAGCTCTCCGCCCGCAGTCCGCTCTGGACCGGCTGCTACCCCAACGCCGGCCTGCCGAACGAGTTCGGCGGCTTCGACCTCGGCCCCGAGGACATGGCCTCGAGCCTGGCGAACTACGCCAAGGAGGGCTGGCTGAACTTCGTGGGCGGCTGCTGCGGCAGCCAGCCGAGCCACATTCGCGCCATCGCCGACGCGGTGCGGGGCCTGCCGCGGCGCGAGCTGCCCCAGATCGAGCCCGTGACCACCTTCAGCGGGCTGGACGCCTACACGCTGCGCTCGGACAGCAACTTCACCATGATCGGCGAGCGGACCAACGTCGCCGGCTCGCGGCGCTTCCTGCGCCTGATCAAGAAGGGCGACTTCGAGACCGCGGTCGAGGTCGCTCGCCAGCAGGTCGAGGGCGGCGCCAACGTCATCGACGTGTGCATGGACGAGGCGCTCCTCGACGGCGTCGAGGCCATGACCCACTTCCTCAACCAGATCGGCGGGGAGCCCGATGTGGCGCGCGTCCCGATCATGGTCGACAGCTCGGACTTCGAGGTCCTCGAGGCCGGTCTGAAGTGCGTCCAGGGCAAGGGAATCGCCAACTCGCTCAGCCTCAAGGACGGCGAGGAGGTCTTCCGCCAGCGCGCCCAGCGGGTGCGGCGCTACGGCGCGGCGGTCGTGGTGATGGCCTTCGACGAGCAGGGCCAGGCGACCGGGGTGGAGCGCCGGGTGGAGATCGCCAGCCGCGCCTACGCGATCCTGACCGAGGTCGGCTTCGCGCCGGAGGACATCATCTTCGACGTCAACGTCTACCCCGTCGCGACCGGCATCCCGGCCGACGACCGCAACTCGCTCGACTTCCTCGAGGCCGTGGCCCAGATCAAGGCCAAGTTCCCTGGCGTGCGCACCAGCGGCGGCCTGAGCAACGTCTCCTTCAGCTACCGCGGCAACGACGTGGTGCGCGAGGCGATGCACGCCGTCTTCCTCTACCACGCGATCCAGGCTGGCCTGGACATGGCGATCGTGAACGCCGGACAGCTGACCCTCTACGACGAGATCGAGCCCGACCTGCGCGAGGCGGTCGAGGACGTGATCCTGGCGCGCAGCGAGGGCGCCACCGATCGCTTGACCGAGATCGCCGAGCGCTTCCTGGGCAAGAAGACCGAGCGCAAGGAAGACCTCGCCTGGCGCGAGCAGCCGCTCGCCAAGCGGCTCGAGCACGCGCTCCTGAACGGGATCGTGGCCTTCGTGGAGACCGACCTCGACGAAGCCCTGCAGACCTACCCGACTCCGCTCGGGATCATCGAGGGCCCGCTCATGGACGGCATGAGCGTCGTCGGCGACCTCTTCGGCTCGGGCAAGATGTTCCTCCCTCAGGTGGTCAAGAGCGCGCGCGTGATGCAGAAGGCCGTGGCCCACCTCGAGCCCCACATGGAGCGCAAGGAGGGGGAGTCTCGGGGCAAGGTCCTGCTGGCGACGGTCAAAGGCGACGTCCACGACATCGGCAAGAACATCGTGGGCGTCGTGCTCGGCTGCAACGGCTTTCAGATCGTCGACCTGGGGGTGATGGTCCCCTGCGAGAAGATCCTCGCCGCGGCCCGAGAGCACGCCGTCGACATCGTCGGCCTCTCGGGCCTGATCACGCCCTCCCTGCACGAGATGGTCCACGTCGCCAAGGAGATGACGCGCGAGGGGTTCAGGTGCCCGCTCCTCATCGGCGGCGCCACCACCAGCCGCAAGCACACGGCCGTCAAGATCGCCCCCGAGTATGGCTCGACGCTCTACGTGCTCGACGCCTCGCGGGCGGTCGAGGTCGTGGGCGCGCTGCTCGACCCCAAGGCCAAGGAGGAGCTGCTCGCGAGCACCCACAGCGAGCAGGAGCAGATGCGGGCCGACTTCCACGGGGGCAAGGGCAAGCCGCTGCGCCCGCTCGGCGAAGCCCGCGCCAACCGCCTGGAAGTCGAGTGGAAGCAGGAGGACCTGCCGGCGCCCGCAGAGCTCGGCGCTCGCGAGCTGAGCCCGCGCGTCAGCGACCTCGTCCCCTACATCGACTGGACGCCCTTCTTCACCGCGTGGCAGCTCAAGGGCTCCTACCCGAAGATCCTCGACAAGCCCGAGATCGGCCCCAAGGCGCGCGAGCTCAAGGAAGAAGCCGAGCAGCTCCTGGCGAAGATCGACGCCGAGGGGTGGTTCACGCCGCGGGCGGTCTACGGGCTGTTCCGCGCCTGGAGCGAGGGCGACGACGTGGTGCTGCTCGACTCGGCCGAGCGCGAGGTCCGCTTCCCGATGCTCCGCCAGCAGGTCGCCTTCAAGGGAGCGCAGCGGAAGAACCTCTGCCTGGCGGACTTCGTCGCCCCCAAGGAGAGCGGCCTCGTCGACCACGTGGGGGCCTTCGTGGTCACCGCTGGCCCGGGCGCGGTCGAGGTCGCCCAGCGCTTCCGCGCCGAGCACGACGAATATCAGGCGATCCTGACCCAGACCGTGGCCGACCGGATCGCGGAGGCCATGGCCGAGTGGCTCCACGAGCGGGTCCGCGCCGAGTGGGGCTACGAGGAGCTCGGCCAGCACAGCCCCGAGGCGCTGATCAAGGAGCGCTACCAGGGGATTCGTCCGGCCCCTGGCTACCCGGCCTGCCCGGACCACCAGCTCAAGCCGCGTCTGTTCGAGCTGCTCGGGGCAGAGCAGGCGACGGGGGTCAGCCTCACCGAGAGCCTGGCCATGAACCCGCCGGCCTCGATCAGCGGCCTCTACTTCGCGCATCCACAGGCGCGCTACTTCGCGCTGGGCCGGATCGACCGCGACCAGCTCGAGGACTACGCGCGGCGGCTCGGCGTGGACGCAGAGGTCGCCGAGCGCTGGCTGGCTCCCAACCTGTAGCGCGGCTGCGTTCGCCCCGGGCCGAGGTCAGCGGCCTGGGGTGAGGCCCTGTGTGCTGCGCGGCGGGGCCGTGGCGTGGGCGACCGGCCCCCTGCGCGATCGTGATCGGACCCAGCCTGCATCCGTCACCACCTCGCTCGGTGGAGACGGCTGCGGCCCAGGATCATCCTGGGCCGTCCTCGGCACGACCTGGCTCGCTAGACCGCTGTTCAGGAGAGGGCGTGTTCGCCGGACCCCTGCGCGCTCGCTCGGTCTCGCGGCCGAGCTCTTCGTCGCAGGGAGCTCACACGACTCCGACCGTGCTGGACCCTCCCTGCTCCTCGATCTCGGCCGCGCTCCCCGCGCGCAGCGCGGACCCGCAGGGTGGATCGCTTCGGCGAGAGCTCCAACCGGACCTCTAGTTGGCGCTGAGCAGCTGGGACTCGACGCGCTCCGTGATGGCCTCCTTGGTGTCGTCGAGGTCGAGGGCCTTGAGCACGTTCTTGAGGCGGGTGATCCCGCTGGTCGCGTTGACGCGGGCGTCGTAGCGATCGTCCCCGTAGAAGTCGTTCAGGGCGAACTTCGCGATGGACTGGAGGTCGTCGAAGCCGCGATAGCGGGGGGTCCAGTTGTGGTTGCGCGCGTTGGGTCCGACCACGCGGTAGTAGGTCCGGCTCCCGTCGGGGTTGTCGAACTCCATGTTCAGGCGTCCGATCCGCTTGACCGAGTTGTTGCGGCGACCCTTAGCGACGTTGCGGCTCCAGCTGTTGTCCATGATCCAGGGGTAGCTGCGGGCCCGGCTCGGCAGGTCGCTGCTGGGGATCTCGGCGTAGTCGATCTCGCTGAACACCTGGCCGAAGTTCGGCTGGTTGGCGAGGGACTCGTCGTCGGGGGTGACGACCTTGCGCAGGGCGGTGATCGCGACGCGCCAGCCCTCGGCGAGGCGGACGTTGCTCGTCCAGTCGCGACCCCCGCTGGGGTGGTAGACGTCGACGACGGTGACCTCCTGACGCACGTCGGGGAGCCCGCGGGCCTGCCGCGACTCGTTCCACATGTCGAAGGCCTTGGTCGACTGCCCGCCGAAGAGGACGATCGCCTCCAGCTTGTTCTTGCTGTAGAGCATGTCGTAGAAGTCGTTGCGCCACTTCAGCTGCTCAGGGACCTCGGTCATGAGCTTCCGTCCGACCGAGATCCGGCTGGGGCGAGTGGGATAGGTGAAGGCGTTGACCAGCGTGTAGCTCTCGGTGATCCCTAGCTTCTCCATGAAGCCCTGCACGCGCTGGCCAGCGTCCCCGACCAGGCTGCGGCGGACGAAGGGCATGCCCTCGGTGGGGCCGGGGTCCGATGCGATGCACAGCAGGCGCGCGGTGCCGTTCAGGCGACCGCGGTAGAACACGGGGCCCCAGTCGTCCCAGAACACCCGCTCGAACATGCCGGTGTTGGGATACTTGGGCGCCTCGCGCAGGTGGCGGG
>CALDQK010000817.1 GCA_937911525.1 uncultured bacterium | reverse complement strand
GAGCTGAGCGAGCTCGAGAAGAAGAAGGCGGCCCGCGCCGCGCAGCGCGCCCCGCCCGCGGCGCTGGGCTCGACCCGCGCGCCGACGCCGGAGAAGCCCCGCAGCCCCGCCAGCGCGCCGCTGCGGCAGGCGTCGGTGATCAGGACCCGCTGCTGAGCGCCGAGCCGATCCCAGCGCTGCTGGAGGCTCGCCAGCGAGAGGCCCGAGAACTCCAGCCCGTCGGCCTCGGTGTCGTGGCAGGCCAAGTAGGTCCCGCTCGGGTCGGCCAACCCGTGGCCCGCGAAGTAGAAAATCGCGGTGTCCTCGGGCCGCGTCGCCTTGCGCAGCAGGTGCTCGCTCAGCGCCCGGAGCACCCGGCGCTGGGTCGCCTGCTTGCCGGTCAAGATCTGGACCCGGTCGCTGTCGGTCGGGCTGGCCGGGTCCTGGGCGTAGAAGCGATAGACGGCGCGCGCGTCGGCCTCGGCGAAGCGAAGGTCGCTCAGGCGCTGGTCGGCGTAGTCGTCGACGCCCACGATCAGCACGAAGGTCCGCCCACGCGCCCTGAGCGCCGGCCGAGGTTCAGGACGCGTCGGTTCGGGTCGGGTCGGCGTGGGGGCGGGCTTGCTCGGCGGCTCCTGCGCGGGCTCCTTCGTCTGGGCGGGCTTGCTCGCCTGAGGACCCTGCGCCCCCGCCAGGGTGAGGGCGAAGCGGCGCACCTTGGCCAGCTCGTCCGGGCTGCGCGAGAAGCGCCCCACGAGCTGCGCCGGGAAGGCGGCGTTCACCGCGTCGGCCTGGGCCTGCCAGAACTCCGTCGAGTAGTGGAAGTTCGAGGCGCCGGAGAAGCGAAGCGTCACCTGCGCCTGAACCTCGGCGACCGTCTCCCCCTGCCGGTCCATGACGCGCAGCTTGCCCTCGTAGGGCCACTCCTCGTCGAACTCGACGAAGCAGAGCGGCGCGCAGATCGGCGCCAGCACGATCGTGAAGCAGAGCTGAAAGCGCAGCTGGTCCGAGACGAGCCGGTAGGGAGCCTCGTTGTCCATACGCACCCACAGCTCGTCCGGGCTGAGGACGTCGTCGAGGTTGCGCCCCAGGCCCTCGGGCGGGATCGCGCGGACCTCGCGGAAGAGACCAATCTTGCGCAGCGGCTCGACCAGGCGTTCGTCGCTGACCACGGCCCGCGCGAAGCAGGCGGGCTCGCTGGCTCGCACGACCTCCTCGGCCTCCGGCGTGACGCCGTGGATCGTGAAGCTGCAGCCGCTCGTGGCCAGCAACAGGCCCACGGCAGCCAAGATTGGCAGACTCTTCAACTCCGGCCTCCTCGCTCCGCTTCCAGCTTCGACCCGCGACTCGCTCCTCGCAAGGTCGACCGAGGGTGGCGTCGCGGGCGACCTGCTCCTCGACTAGATTGCACAGGTGACGCGCACGATCGCTGGGAAATACGAGCTCCTCGACAAGCTAGGGGAAGGCGGCTTCGGCGCCGTGTGGCGCGCGCGCGAGCTGCTGCTCGAGCGGGACGTCGCGCTCAAGCTGCTCCGCCCCGAGATCGCGGCGCGCGCGGAGGTCCAGAAGCGCTTCCTGCGCGAGGTCAAGGCGGCCCAGGCCTTCGTGCACCGCTTCGCCGTCCAGGTGCGCGACTTCGGCCGCGACGACGAGCAGGACTGCCTCTACTTCACCATGGACCTCGTCGAGGGGCCCTCGCTGCGCGACGTGCTGCGCCAGGCGGGACGCCTCGCGCCGGCGCGCGCTCTGAACCTGGCCATGCAGACCCTCGAAGTCCTCGACCAGGCGCACCTCGCCGGGCTCGTCCACCGTGACCTCAAGCCCGAGAACCTGCTCGTGACGACGAACCGGCGCGGCCAGGAGGAGATCCGCGTGCTGGACTTCGGGATCGCCAAGGCGATCCGCAGCGCGCAGGAGGACACCAACCCCCTCGGCAGCGAGCTGAGCCAGGCCGGCCAGGTGATCGGCACGATCAACTACATGAGCCCCGAGCAGGCCCAGGCGCTCCAGCTCGACGGGCGCTCCGACCTCTACTCGCTCGGGGTCGTGCTCTACGAGATGCTCGCGGGCGAAGTCCCCTTCGCGCCGGACCCGCGCGCGGTCAACGCCTTTCAGAACCAGGTGATCCAGCTCCTGACCAAGGAGCCGCCCTCGCTGGTCGAGCGCGGCCTCTCCGCCGAGGTCGAGCAGGTCGTGTTCCGCGCCCTGGCCAAGGACCCCGCCCAGCGCTGGGCCGACGCGGCCGAGTTCAGCGCCGCCTTGGCCAACCTCGGCGCGGGGCTCCCGCAGGGCGCCGCTCCCAGCGGCAGCGCGAGCGCTGCCGGCACCGCCTCCTACCAGGCCACGCAGGGCGCGGCCGGGACCGACTCCTATCAGGCCACCCTCGGCGGCGCCGCGCCGACGGCCGCGGCGGGAACCGACTCCTACCAGGCCACCCTCGGCGCCGCGCCCGCTCCTTCCGACACCGACTCCTATCAGGCGACCCTCGGCGCCGCGCCGGCTGGAGGCGGCCCAGACCCCGCCCTCGACGAGCAGCGGCTGCGCCTGATCGAGCAGCTGCAGGACGCGCACCAGCGCAACGACAGCCAGGCCGAGGAGAGCCTGGCGCGCGCGCTGTTGCGAATCGAGACCCTCCGCTACGGCGAGGAGTCCCTCGAGGCCCTGCGCACCCGCGCCACCCTGGCCGACGTCGTTCAGCGCCAGGGACGGACCGGCGAAGCGCTCGAGCTGTGGCGCGACCTGCTCGAGATCCGCCGGCGGGTTCAGGGCGACTCGTCCCTCGAGGTCGCCCAGGCGCACGTGCGCGTGGCCCTCGCGGCCGAGGCCGAGGGCGACGAGCGCCAAGCCGCCCAGCACTACGTGCTCGCCCTGGCCGGCAGCAACCTGCTCGGCGCGCCCCGGGCCAGCGTCACGGCGCTGCTCCAAGCGCTGGTCCCCCTGCGCCGCTCCCTGCTCGGGCCCGAGCGCTTCGAGCGCTACAACGACGCCATGCTGCGGGCCAGCGACGGCGACAGTGAGGCCGTCCGCGACCAGAGCTTCGGCGCCGCCCACGACGCCGTGCGCGAGGCCCTGCCCGAGGACCACGCGCTCTGCCTCGAGGTCGCCGCCATGCGCTGGCCGGTCAGCGAGTCCGACCTGGAGCGCATGGAGCGCGTCGCGGGCCGGCTGCACCCCCTGCGCCAGGGCGCGGTGTTGCGGCGCGCCCTGTGGGAGCGCGAGAGCGGCCGCCCCTCGGCCGCCGTCAAGCGCCTGCGGGAGCTGAGCGACGCGCTGGACTCCGACGCGCAGGCCCTGCCCGAGGTCACCCGGCGCCGGTTCTGGATCCGCAACGCGCTCTTCGGGGCGCTCCTCGAGGCGGGTCAGGTCGGCGCCGCCGAGCGCGACGAGTGGCAGGCCACGACCCAGGCCATGGTCGACGCCCACGGCCACGAGGCCGACGAGAGCGTGCTGGCCCTGGGGAACTACGCCAGCGCTCGCCTGGTGCTCGGCGAGGGCGACGCGGTCGAGACGCTCGAGACGCTGGCGCGGAGCTGGCGCGAGCGCGGGCGCGAGGACTACGCCGCCGAGCTGCTCGGCGCGGCGGCGCTCCACTTCGAGCGCCAAGGGCAGCTCGCGCGAGCGCGGGGCTTCTACCAGCAGGCCGACGACGCCGAAGGCGCCGCGCGCTGCGGCGGCGCGGCGCCTCAGGCTCCCGCGCCGCCGACCGCGGTCGCGCAAGACCTGGCCCGCGCCGGGCTCGACCCTGGCCTGGCCCAGGCGCTCCAGGACGTGGGCGCGGCCGACCGCGTCGCCCGAATGCTCGGCGCCGAGGCGAGCGTGGCGCCGCTCGCCGACGAGCGCCCCCGCCAGCTCGAGAGCGAGCAGGCGCTGGCCAGCCGCGTCGAGGCCAAGCACGCCGGCACCCCGAGCGCGTCCAGCGGCGACGCCGCGAGCGCGCCGACCGCGATCGAGGGAGGCGTCGAGGGCGCCGCTTGCTTCGGCGGGTTCTGCCTCGTCAACGGCGTGGTGGCCCTGGCGGCGCTGCTCACGATCGGGATCGCGGCGCTGCAGGGCCCACTCACCCCCGAGGACAAGAGCGCGCTCCCCGGCATGATCGCGTGCGCGGTGCTGGGGCTGGCCCTCGGCCTGTTCAGCCTGCCCCGCGCCGCGCAGGCCACGAGCGGCAGCCGCAACACCGTCGGTTGCGGGTTCTGCCTGGTCGGGCTGGTGCTGATGGGCCTCGCCGGCTACGGCGGCTACAAGATCACCCAGCCCCTGGCCCCGCAGGCGCTGATGATCAAGGCCGGCCAGGCGCTCGAGACCGAGCTCGAGCTGAGCTACCCGGCGCCACCCGAGGACTGCAAGCTCGACCTCTTTATCTATGACCTCCGCTTCGGGACCAAGGCGCTCGGCCTCGACACCTTCTCGGCCGAGATCTCCCCCGTGCCGGGCAAGCGCGCCAAGCTGCGGCTGGAGCTCCAAGCTCCCCATGAGCGAACCCTGATCGGCAAGCAAGGCGTGCTGGCGCTCTACGTCGAGGTCGACGTGCCCCTCTCCGAGCGCGCGCTGACCGACGCCGCCCTGCCCTGGAAGGCGCCCCCGCCCGAGTTCGCCCAGAAGGCTGAGCGCGCGCGTGAGCTCCTGGCTCAGGCCCGCCAGCGCCTGGAGGCCAGCCCCGAGGGCGCCTACGCGCCGGTCCCGCTCGTGCTGCGCCGCGACGTGTGGCTGGCCACCGCCAAGGGCTGGCGCGCGGAGCCGAAGGACCAACGCACGGTGCTGGGAGTGCTGATCGGCCTGGCCGGACTCTTCCTGGCGATGCTCGGCATGCACTACCTCCCCGAGCCCGAGCTCGAGTCCGCCCAGTAGCTCGCCAGAAGCGGTTCGGAGCTCGCTAGAAGCGATCCGGCATCCAGGGGCTCGGCCCCGCGAAGAGCTGGGTCGCGGTCGCGAGCGCGCGCGAGGGGCCCGAGAGGCGCGAGGTCGCCGCGAGCTGCTGCGGCGTGAGCCAGCCCGTGATCAGGGGCGCGAGCGCGCGCACGTCGAGCTCGAGCTCGCCTTCGCCGCCGGGGACGGCTTCGCCCTGGCCGTCGCGGACGCGCAGGATCCAGCGCCCGCCGTTCTCGGGCAGGAACCAATCGTCGATCCGCAGCTGCAGCTCGGCGTCGACCCCGCTCGGGTAGCCGCGCCGCGAGAGGGCCGCGCCCACGTCGACCACGCGCAGCAGCCAGGGCATGGACCCCGCCAGCTCGACCAGCCCCGGCTCCGGCAGGAGCGCCGCGAGCGGGTCGACGGGCGGCCCCTTCCAGCGCACGGCGCTGGCGAGGCTACGGTGGTCGGCGCAGAAGGTCCACAGCCGCCGCGCGGCTGGCCCGTCGAGGGCGAACCAGTCGTGGATCACGAGCTCGTAGAGGTGGCGCGAGCTCCCCGGCGCGTGGGTGTAGACCACGTAGCCGCGCGGGTGCTCGAGGGAGCCGACCACGTAGGCCCGCACCTGCTGGTCGGGGTCGAGGGTCCTCAGCACCCGGCGCCACATCATGGGCGAGCGGTCCAAGAGCCCGGCCCCCTGGCGAGCGGCCTGGGCGTAGACGGCGCGGATCGCGCTCGGCAGCTCGAGGTCCTCGTGCACGTCGACCCGCACCAGCGGCAGCTCGCGCTCGGCGTTCAGGCCGTCGAGCGCCGTCAGCGGCAGACAATAGGTCCGCGAGGAGCCGGCCTCGCTGTAGCCGGCCTTGCGGTAGAGCCGGCTCGTCGAGGCGTAGAGGAGCGAGAGCGCCACGCCCTGGGCGCGCAGCTCCTCGAGGGTCCCGCGCAGGAGCGCCAGCGCCGCCCCCTGGCGACGCGACTCGGGGCGCACGCCCACGGCGGCCAGGCCGGTGGCGGGCTGGCTGCGGCCCCCCAGGAACTGTCCGAAGGGGTAGAGCGCCAGGCCGGCCACGAGCTCACCCTCGCGGCGCAGGACCCGCACCTGCTCGGGGCGGATCGCGCGGGTGAAGCGCTCCCAGTAGTGGGGCTTCCAGTTGAAGGACTGGGCCAGCAGCTCGCGCAAGGCGGGCGTCTCGCGCGGGTCGTCGAGGCGGTCGTAATCGTCGCGCATACAGGGACCTCGGACTCCGGGGACTCAATCGCCTCTAGCTTCGGTTAACACTCCACGTCCACAACCCGACCCCGACCAACCCGAGAGGTTCCCTTGACCCGTCGCCTGCTCTTCGCCGGCCTCCTCGCCGGCCTCGTGGCCCTCGCGATCCAGGCCGCGCCGCCCCCGCCCGCCCCGACCACCTTCGCGATCGACTCGGGCCACAGCTCGGCCCTGTTCCGGATCAGCCACCTCGACGTGGGCGCTTTCTGGGGCCGCTTCAACGAGATCAAGGGCCAGGTGCTCTGGGACGACCAGAACCCCGCCGCGGGCTCGGTCGAGGTCGAGATCCCCGTCGCCAGCGTCGACAGCAACGACGAGAAGCGCGACCAGCACCTCAAGAGCCCCGACTTCTTCAACGTGCGCCAGTTCCCGGTCATGAGCTTCAAGAGCAGCAAGATCGAGAAGAAGGGCGAGCGCTTCCACGTGACCGGCTCGCTCTCGCTGCGCGGCAAGACCCAGACGATCACCGCCGAGGTCAGCAAGCTGGGCGAGAAGGACTGCGGCAAGCGCTTCGGCTACCGCGCCGCCTGGGAGGCCACCTTCACGCTCAAGCGCACCGACTTCGGCATGAGCTACGGCGTCGAGCAAGGGATCCTGGGCGACGAGGTCCGCGTGACCCTCGCCCTGGAAGGCGTGCGCAAGTAGTGGACGCCGAGCCCGTCGCGGGGTCGGGGCCGCCGGGCTGGCTCCCCTGGCTGGGCCTGGCGCTCGGCCTGGGCGCCGGCCTGGGCGCGCTGGCCCTCGCCCCCCTCGACGAGCTCCTGGTCCGCAACCTGCGCGTCCAGCTCCTGGCCGCCTGCGGGGCCGGCGCGATCCTCCTGATCGCCTGGCCCCTGCGGGCCGCCCCCTCTCGCCTGCGCAGCGCGGGGAGCGTCCTGGCCCTGACCCTCGCCGTGGCCTGCGGCCACTTCGCGCTCCGCGTCGACGCCCGCTCCTTCCCGCCCGTCGACGCCAGCGATTGGTCGCCCTGGCTCCTGCTCTGCGCGGCGCTGCCCCTCGCGCTGGTCGACTCGTTCCGCCGCTGGCCCGCCCTCGCCCGGCACCTGCTCCGCTTCCCGCCCTGCGCTGCCCTCGCCTGGCTGATCCTGCGCCCCGTGCTCCAGCCCTACGGGAGCGAGCACTACGGCTCCTGGCTGCCGCGCCAGGACACCGCCCTCTACGGCGTGCTCGGCGCCGGAGCGCTGGTCTACTTGCTGGTGCAGGCCGTCGACCGCTCCACCCAGGGCGAGCCGCCCCGCGACCGCTCGAGCGCGGCCGCGACGCCGGCGGGCCTGACCCTGCTCGCGGGGGGCGGCGCGCTGGCGGTGGGTCTCTCGGGCAGCGAGAGCCTCGCGCTCCAAGCGGGCCTCCTGGCGGGCGCGCTC
>CALDQK010000816.1 GCA_937911525.1 uncultured bacterium | reverse complement strand
CGGCGAGCTGCGCTTCGTGGACGACTCGACGGCGACGACGCCCGAGGCCGCGATCGCGGCCCTGCGGGCCGTGCCCAAGCCGGTGGTCCTGCTCGCGGGCGGGTCGGACAAGGGGGCGGACTACGCCGAGCTGGGTCAGGTCGCGGCCGAAGAGGCGGCGGTCGTGGTGTGCCTGGGCGAGGTCGGCGAGCGGATCGCCGCCGCGGTCGCGGCGGCCCCGGGCTCAGCCGAGGTGGTGCGCGTGAGCGGCGGCTTCGAGGAGGCCTTCGCGGCGGCCCTCGCCCGCTGCGGGGCGGAGGGGACCCTGCTCCTCTCGCCGGCCGCGGCCAGCTACGACATGTTCGCCAACTTCAAGGCCCGCGGGCGCCGCTTCGCGGAGCTGTCGGCGGCTGCCGAAAGCGACTGAGGCGCCAGAGCGGGCACTTGCCGCCCAAGGTGCGAGCGACGCCAGCTCGAGGCGCTCTCGAGTCGCGCAGCCCCCTAGGATGTTCAGCCGACGTCCTTGAGGAAGCGGCTCCAGCTGGTCGGGCGGGCGCTGGGGAGCGCCTCCTGGAGCGGGGACCAGGTGGGGCGGCGGGGTGGGCGCTGCAGGCGGAGGCCGACCTCTTGCGGGCTGCGGTCGGCCTTGCGCGAGTTGCAGCGGATACAGGCCAGCACGCAGTTCTCCCAGGTCGTCAGCCCGCCACGGCAGCGCGGCTTGACGTGGTCGATCGACATTTCGGCGCCCGAGCCGCGCTTGCCGCAGTATTGGCAGCGGTGCTCGTCGCGGCGGTAGAGGTTGCGGCGGCTGAAGGCGACCTCGATCCGGGGGACCTTGTTGTAGTGCGTGAGCACGATCACCTCGGGCTTCTCGACCAGCTGATTGGGCGCGCGCACCAGGCGCTGGCGCGGCAGCTCCTCGCTGCGGAGCTCGCTGCGGAGCAGCCACTCCTCGAGGTCGAACACCTCGTAGGTCAGCGGGTCGATCGCGCGGGCCGAGCCCCGCACGAGCAACACCAGGCTCTGGCGGACCGTGGTCGTGCCGATCGCGGTCCAGCCCCGATTCAGGACCAACGCTGGGCCCTCCATGAATCGCTCCTCTCGCGCCCCCCGGGTTGAGTCGAGCTGCTGAACTAGAGCTGCTGAACCCGCGCGCAGAGCGGGAAGAGCTCCAAGACGTCCTCTCTGGCGAGAATGACCGGAGGGAAATCAAGGTTCAAGGGTTGCAGCCTGACTCGTCCCTTCGCGTCCAGGTAGAGCCGTCGAAACAGGCTCTGCCCCTCCAGGACGGCCAGGACCAGCTCGCGGTGTCGCGCGTCTCGGTCGGCGCTGAACACGAGCACGTCGCCGCTCTCGAAGCTGGGCGGCGCGGGGGCGCGCATTTCGTCGCCTTGCCAGGTGCAGGCGAAGGCGTTGGTCACGCGCAGGTTGGGGAGGAAGAGGTAGTCGAGGACGCGGCCTTCGGGGACCTCGCCCTTGTCGAAGCGGTGCGGCAGGCCGCCGTTCTCCGCCTCGACCAGCGGGATCCCCTGCTTGCGCACGCCGGGGCCCTCCCGCTCGAGGTCGCCCAAGGTCCGCTCGGTGTGCGCCCGCTCGAGGCGGCGCAGGCTGCGGCGCAGCTCGCGGATCTCGCTCCGCTGGGCCTCGAGCAGGAGCTCGGCGTCCAGCTTGAGGATCTTGGCGATCCTGGTCAGGGTCTCGGCGCTGACCATGTCGGTGCGGGCGCTCTCGAGGTCCTGGACGTAGCTCTTGCCCTTGCCGATCTTGCGGGCCAGCTCGTCGGCGGTCAGGTGGCGGCGGCGGCGCTCCGTGCGGATCAGCTTGCCCAGCTGGCTGGGCGCGCTCGAGACCATGACCGGCGGCTCGCTGAGCGCCAGCGCCCGCTTGCTCTCGCTCCCCGCCTCCTGGTCCTCGAAGCCGCTGAAGAAGTGGCTGGGGTGGACGTCGAGCGCCCGCGCGATCTTGGACAGGAGCACGGCGTCCACGCGCCGCTGCCCGCTCTCGAGGCGGGACATCTGCGAGGGGCTGAGCCCGACCCGCTCGGCGAGCTCTTTAGCGCTCAGCTGCTGCTGCTCGCGCAGCAGCTTGATCTCGAGCCCGAATTGCTGCTCGTTGGCCACGCCAAGAGGATAACAGCCGCCCCTCTACTCCTCCGCGTCGCGCTCCTCGCGGGCTTTGCGAGCGCCGCGGCGGTGGGGCTTGGCGCTGAGCGAGTCCTCGCCCTCGAGCGAGCCGGGGGCGATCCCGCGCTTGCTGCTGCGCACGAACTCGACCAGCTCGCGGGTCTCGGCGCAGTCGGCCTCCTGGCCGATCCGCTCGAGGGCCTCGTTGGTCGTGAGTCCGGAGCGGTAGAGCAGCCGATAGGCGGTCTTGATCTTGCCGCGCTCCTCGGCGCCGATCCCGTTGCGGCGCAGCCCGATCCGGTTGACGGCCTCGGCCAGGGCGGGGCGCCCGCCGTAGATGAAGAAGGGGGGCAGGTCCTTGTTGCTGACCGAGAGGGCCGAGACCATGGCGAAGCGGCCGATCCGGCAGAACTGGTGGATCCCGGTGAAGCCCGACATGATCACCTTGTCGCCGACCTCGCAGTGGCCCGGAATGCTCGCCTGGTTGACCAGGATCACGCCGTCGCCGATCAGGCAGTCGTGGGCGACGTGGCTGCAGGCCATGAGCAGGTTGTCGTTCCCCAGCACGGTCGCCTCGCCGGGCTGAGTCGCGCGGTGGACCTGGCTGTGCTCGCGGAAGGTGTTGCGGTCGCCGATCCGGGTGTAGGTCTCGGTCGCCGGGTCGAAGGACACGTCCTGAGGGAGGTGCCCGATGATCGCGCCGGGGTGGATCTTGTTCTCGTCGCCGATCGTGGTGAAGCGGCCGATGAAGGCGTGGGGCCACACCACGTTGTCGCGCCCGAGCACGACCCCGTCTTCGATCACGGCGTAGGCCCCGACCCGCGTTCCGGGGCCGAGCACGACGCCCTCTCCGATCACGGCGGTGGGGTGGACCTCGGCGGGGCGCTCGCTCATGGAAACCTCTCGGGAGGGGAGCCTATCCGCCCGAGGCGGGCGAGTCGATGGGCGCCGAGCGCCGCGCTGCTAAGCTGGAGGCGCGAGTCGTGGAGGGCTCATGAGCAGCTACGAAGCCAACGCCAACCGCTCGATGTTCGAGCCCAACGAGAACCGGCCGAGCTGGGGCCTCTCTCCGGACGAGTTCACGAAGATGGCCTGCGACTACTGCGGCAAGCCCTTCGTGGCGGACAGCGCGGGGGGCGTCTCGGGCGGGCTGACGGTCCTCGACGACAACGGGACCAAGCGCTACTACCACGGCTACGACTTCCAGCGCGGCAACTGCTTCGACAAGGCGCTGCAGGAGCTGGACGGGTAGCCGGCGAATCCGAGCTCAGTCGCTGACCGAGAAGGGCGCGCTGAGGGCGGTCTTGCCGACCGAGAGCCCGAGCAGGGCGAGCTTCTCGTTGCCGCTCAGCGAGGCTCGCTCGCTGAACACGTCGTAGTCGACCGCCTCTACGCGCTCGAGGACGGCGCCGTAGATCGTGGCCAGGGCGATCGGGCAGATCCGCGAGCGGCGGCGGACGACCGAGAACAGAGGCTCGGCCCGCGCGTAGAGCTCGCGGGCGCGCGCGACCTGGAAGCTCGCGAAGCGTCGCCAGGCGTCGTCGACCCGGCCCGCGCGGAGCTGCTCCTCGTCGATCCCGAAGCGCTCGAGCTCGTCCTGGGGGAGGTAGATCCGATCGCGCTCGACGTCCTCGCGCACGTCGCGGATCACGTTGGTGAGCTGCATGGCGAGCCCGAGGTCGGTGGCGAGCTCGCGGGCCCGCTCGCGAGGGCCGCGGTAGCCGAACACGTCCAGGCAGGCGAGCCCGACGCAGGAGGCGACGAGGTAGCAGTAGTCGCGCAGCTCCTGCCAGGTGGCGTAGCGGGCCTTGACCAGGTCCTGTTCGCAGCCGACCGCGACCGCGTCGAGGTCCTCGTGGCTGACGCCGAAGCGGCGCGCCGTGTCCTGGAGCGCGAGGCACATCAGGTCGAGCTCGGGCTCGGGCTCGCGCGGGCCTTCTCCGCCGAGGAGCGCGCAGCGGACGCGCTGGCGGAGGTCGCTCAGCTTGCGCGCGCGCTCGGCGGAGGGGATCCCGTCGTCGTCGGCGAAGTCGTCCGCGACCCGGCAGTAGGCGTAGATCGCCTCGAGCCCGCGTCGACGGGCCGGGGGCAAGAGCTTGAACGCGTAGATGAAGTTCTTGGCGCGCGCGGCGACGACCTCGTGGCAGTGGGCGTAGGCCCGCTCCAGCTCCGACACGGCTCCTCCTCGAGCGGGGTAACCTAACCGCCGGGAGGCGCCCGTGGCACTCAAGCAGGATCGACCGGTCGACTACGGCGACGACGGAATCGTGGTCTACGTGGCCAAGAACAAGGAGGAGGTCGACAAGGCGCGCGAGGCGCTGCTCGCGGCCGAGATCCCGGTGGACCTCCCCGAGGCCGCCGTCGAGGCGCTCTTCGCGGCGGGGCGCGACAGCCTGCCGATTCGGGTGCCCGCCATGCACTTCAAGGCCGCAGGCAAGGTGATCGACGAGGTGTTCCCGCCCGAGGTCATCGACCTGCCGCCCCTGCCCGACGAGGAGGGCGACGCTGGCGCCGGAGGAGCCGGCGTGGGGAGCCCGGTCGGCTCCGACGAGCTCGCCAACGCGCCCGAGGGCGGGCAGGACCGCTATCGGCCGCAGGTCAGCTCCGGCCCCTCCAAGCAGGATCCGCGCAAGGTCGCCGAGGCCGCCAACAAGGTCGTGTTCATCGCCCTGGGCAGCTTCCTGATCCCCGTCGCCGGCGTGTTCCTCGCGCTCTTCTCGCTCTACTCGGCCTGGTGGTGCATGGACCGCCTGCCCCTCGGCTCGACGGGGCGCGAGAAGGGCAAGATCGGCTTCGGGCTCTCCATCGGCAGCATCCTGTGGAACCTCGGCTTCGCGGCCTATGTGTCCTGGAAGATGGGCCTCTTCGACCGCTGAGGACACTCCCGGGACAGAACCGGGACCATCCAAGAAACGGGAAAGAAACCGAGCCAAAAGCGTCTCAGGAGAGTGAGCTGGCGGGTTCGGCGTCCGATGACGACGTCCAATCCGCGTTCTCACGCGATTTAGGGCGTTTCTGCCGCTGGCCCCGGCCTTGCAATACCCCTGCGTGACACACAGCAAACACGAAGGGGAGCTCTCCCATGACCCGCATGCTCAGCACGCTGGCCGCCTTGATTCTGTTCGCAGGCTCGGCCGCATACGCTCAGGACCAAAACCAGGCCTTCCGCGTCGAGGACGTCGAGCGCGCCAAGACCTTCTGGGTGGACAACGCCACGGGCGGCAACCCGATCGACTGTCTCCTGACGCTCAACAAGGCGCTCAAGCTGCTCTACGACGACCCGGACATGCAGCTCTCCTCCACGGTCGACAAGAGCATGGCCCGCCTCAAGGCCCTGGGTCGCGCTCAGGATCCGATCGTGTTCGGCTTCTACGACGAGGAGGGGCGCAAGACCTTCGGGGTGACCGAGCCCAAGACCCTGCGCGAGAGCGTGTGGGACACCATGGTGGCCCGCTCCGAGGGCGTGATCGGCTACGCCATGTATGGCTTCAGCCCGCTCGACGGCAACCACAGCGTGGTGCTGACCCTCGACAACACCGACCCCCGCGACCCCAAGGTCTATTGGTCGGATCAGTGGTCGACCAAGGGCGGCTGGAAGCTCTACGCCACCAAGGAGGCCCTCGACGGCGAGATCGAGCGCCTGACGAGCAGCTGGTGGCGGAGCAAGCTGGCCAGCCTGAAGATCAAGTTCCGCTCCGACGCCAAGCTCTACCCGCTGATCCCGACCAACCCCGCCCCGCAGCCCGAGCGGCCCGAGATCGCGACCTTGCGGGTGCCGCGCTGGAACCTGCGCACTCGGCCGACGACCCAGGGCAACCGCCCCGTCGAGCTGGCCCAGCAGAACCGCCACGAGACCTTCAAGGTCCTGACCAAGCAGGGCGCCTGGTATCAGCTCGAGCGCGCCGACGGCACGCAGGTCTGGGCCCACGAGCGGGGCCTCCTGGTCCGCCCGGATCCGAACTGGAGCCCCGTCGCCGTCGAGGCGGCCGACGAGGCCCCGGTCGAGGACAACGAGGGCGCCGCGGACGCGCTCCGGGTCGTGCGCCAGTAGCCATAGATCCACGCAGGGAAACGCAGCTCGAGCGCGCCTGGCAGCCTGCCGGTGCGCTCGCTGTGTTTCCGGAGTCCTGTGTTCCCGGAGTCCAGCCGGGTCTCCGGCTGCGCTAGCGGGGTGGGCGGCCGGGGAGCGCGTGCTCGCTGTTGAGCGCCACCATGCTGCGGGCCCAGCGCTGGAGCTGCGCCTGCGCGTCAGGGCGCTGCTGGTCGAGGCTGCTCAGCAGGACCGGGGGCGGCGCGGCGCCGGCGGCCTCGAGGGCGCGCAGCGCCGCGAGCGCCTCGGCGCGCGCGCCGCACTCCCAGCGCAAGCAGGCCAGCCACGCCAGGGAGACGGGGACGCGCCCCGGGATCTTCTCGTAGAGCTCGAGCACGGCGCGGGCGCGCTCGGCGCAGGCGGGGTCTGCGAGGTAGGCCTCCCAGGCGACGAGGGTCGAGGTCAGGCAGGCGGTCGTGGCCAGGGAGGTCCGCCGGCCCGAGCGGAGGTGGCGGAAGGCCTCGTCCAGGGCGGCCTGGGGCTCCCCCAGCAGGAGGCGAGCGTAGGCCCGCAGGTGGCCGGCGCTGGTGACCGGCTCGACGACCGCCAGGGCTTCCCGCGCGCGCCCGAGGGCGAGCAAGGCCGCCGCGCGGTGACGGCGGACCTCGGGCTCGAGGACGGGCTCGCCGACGACGCGCGGCAGGAGGCTGGCCGTGCGTCGCTCCACTTCGTCGTAGCGGAGCTGGCGGAGCAGGAAGGCGACGCGTCGCTCGCGCAGGGCGAGGGCCGTCTCGGGGTTGGCCCGCGCCAGGGCGTGCTCGATCAGCTCGAGGCGGGCCTCGTTGGCGAGGGCGTCGCCCTGGGTCAGGCGCAGGACCCCGACCAGCTGCGCGGGGTCGTCGAGCTGGGCCTCGAGGAGGGCGAGCTGGAGGTCGAGCCCCGCCGGACGGTCGTGGATCAGGGCGCTGCCGACGCGGAGCAACCAGGTGCCAGGGTCGACGCGCAGGGACCCGCCGAGGCGGGCGCGCAGCCGCAGGAGCGCGGCCTCACGGGAGATCCTCTCGGTGCGCTCCTGGCCCTCCGCTGCGGGCATGGCCAGCGCCTCGGCGAGCGCTCGGTCCAGGCGCTCGGTCAGGCGCGCGCGCCGAGCGGGCAGCCCGCGCAGGGGGCGGGCGACGCCGCTGGGGCCGGGGCGGAAGGCCAGCGCGGCCGCGGCGGCTGGGTCGTCGCGCGCGAGCAGCGCCTCGACCCCGCGCAGGACCTGGCCCGCGACGAAGTCGGCGGGGGCCCCGGGCCACGCCTGGCAGGCGCGCTGAGGCCGG
>CALDQK010000815.1 GCA_937911525.1 uncultured bacterium | reverse complement strand
CGGACGGAGCGGCGAGGCCCTCGCGCTCGACCCGCTCGGCGGGCTCGTCGGCCCACTCGTCGCGGGATTCGGCCCCCTCGGGCTGATCGTCGATGAGCAGGAGCGCCGTCAAGAGGCTCGCCAAGAACATGCCGGCGATCGCCAGCGCGGCGCTCAGGGCCCCTCGCTTGAGCCGCTTCATCGGGTTCCTCCCCTCTCCCGGTCCCCACAGCCTAGCGGAGCGAGCCCGGTTCTTTGGTCACCTCCCGGTTAGACTCTCGGCCGCTGCAAGAGGAGAGACCCCCATGCAACAGCCTTACGACGCGCCGCCAGCCCCCAAGAGCAGCGGGAGCCTCGCGCTCAAGCTCTGCGGCGGCTGCTGCCTCGCCTTCATGCTCTTCTGCTGCATCGGCGCCATCGCCACCTACGGCTGGGCCAGCAGCCGGCTCTCGGTCGAGCCCGCCACGGTCTCGACGATCTTCGCCAACACGACCGGCGCCGCGCCGCCCGCCGACTACAACAAGCACCTCTCGCTCGACCTGTCCTCGATGGGCATGACGGTCGCGATCGTGAGCGCGCCCGATCCCAACAGGCTGATCCTCTCCACCTCGACCATGCCGCCCGGACAGCCGGTCGGGGAGCGCCAGAAGATGGCCTGGGCCTTCCTGGGCATGTTCCAGGGCGCCCTGGTCCAGGCCGGCTTCAACCCGCCGGCGATCGACGTCCAGAACCTGATCGACAACGAGCGGACCACCGTCGAGGTCACCCTGCGCGGCGCCAAGGTCGAGGCCCTGCGCGTGAGCTCCACGCACCGCACCAGCGGCGCCAAGACCCAGCGCGTGCTCGTGGACCTCGGCGCCGACAAGATGCTCCTCGCCGCCGGGACCGAGGAGGACTTCGACCTCGAGGCGCTCCAGGCCTACCTGGACACGATCAAGTAGCGAGCGCGCGGCGCGCGACGGCCGCGCCGCAGCCCAGCACCGGGCAGCCCCCGTTCTCCTCGTTGCACTCGAAGTGCTGGGGCGTGCCGCAGCCCTCGCAGGTGATCACGCTCACGTCGGCCTGCCCCACGAGCTCGTCTCGGCAGTAGGGGCAGCGCGCCGCCGTCTCGACCTCGACCGCGCGCGCAGCCAGCTTGAGCGTCACCGGCGGGTCGCCCTCGTAGATCCGCGCCAGGAGGCGCATGCCGCCCAGGAGCCCGATCAGGCTCTCGCGCGGCACCTCGGCGTCGATCTCGCCGTCGATCCGCAGCCGACCGCGCATCACGGTCAGGGTGTTGACCCCAGGGATCCGGAACACCTTGGCCACGGCCTGGCGGGCCTCGCTGAACTCCACGAGCGGCTCGAGGCCCGCGTAGCTGCGGCTCTCGATCCAGAAGGCCCGGTCGAAGTCCTCGTCGCCGACCTGCTTGTCCTCGCTCCGCTCGCGCTGGTCCTGGGTCAGGGCGTCCTCGTGGCGGATCCGCAGGTGAACCTGGCTGGCCCGCTTGAGCTCGACCCGCAGCGCCAGGTCGTAGTGGCGTCCGAGCCCCTTCAGCTCGCACTTGAGCTCGCGCCCCTGGTCGTAGGTGCTCAGGGTGCTGCTCGGCAGCGCCCCCCCGTGGCGGATCAGGAGCTCGCCCTTGCCGCCCTTGAGGTTGAGCGAGCCCGCCTCGCAGAGGGCCTTGAGCAGCCCGTCCCGGACCTGCTCGGACTCCTGCTGGCCGAGCTCCCGCTCCTCGCGGGTCTTGACCACGAGCTGCTGCAGGTCGGCGCGCTGCCGGTTGAGCTCGGCCCGCGAGAAGCGGTGGACCCGCTGCTTGCGCCGCGCCGCCTCGAGCCCGTTCTCGTGGCCCAGCCCCGAGGCGGCCTCGCGGTGGACCGCGTAGAGAGCGCTCAGGACGAACACCCCGGTCATGACCAGCACGAACACGAAGATCCCGCTGGCGCTCACTTGCGCCGCTCCTTGGCCCAGCGCTGCCAGGCCGCGGTGTCCTCGCCGAAGCGCTGGCGGGTGCGCTTGGTCAACGCGATGCACAGCTCGCGGTTGTAGAGCTGGGCGCCGACCTGGCCAGCCGGACGGAAGCGCGCGACCAGCTCGTCCACCAGCGCCTCGTCCTCGAGCTTCAAGAGCGCCGCCAGCGCCGCCGAGAACACGGGCAAGGCCACCTGCTCCTCCTCCAGCAGCGCGAGCAGCTGCGCGCGCACGGGTCCCGGCCCGTGGCGCGCGATCGCCTCGAGCAGCGCGACCCGCGGCGAAGGCCACTTGTTGGTGCGCGGGTCGTTGGGCCCGTGGCTGAGGTGGAAGGGGTCGCTGGTCGCCTTGGGGAGGAGGCCCGCCAGGCGCTCGACCAGCCCGCTCGGCGGCGGGTCGATCGCCGCCAGGCTGCGGATCGCGGCGGTCCGCACGGCCTTGCTCTCGTCGTCGCGGGCCACCCGCAGCAGGCGCCCCGCCGCGGCGCGACCC
>CALDQK010000814.1 GCA_937911525.1 uncultured bacterium | reverse complement strand
GCCCCGACCTGCTCGAGCGGCTCTCGGTGCTGCGGGTCGCCTGCCCGCCGCTGCGCGAGCGACGCGAGGACACCGCCGAGCTGGTGCGCCACTTCGTGAGCGAAGAGATCGACGTCGGCGCCTGGCCGACGATCGTGGACGAGGTCCTGGAGCGCGTCGAAGCCGAGACCCGCGCCTGGTCCTGGCCCGGCAACGTGCGCGAGCTGCGCGCGGTCACCAACCGGGTCCTGGCCGGCCAGCCCGCGCTCTTGCCCGGCGGGGTCGGCGGCCAAGGCCGCCCCCTCGGTGACCAGCGGGCGGCGCTCCTCGGCCACTTCGGCGTCCGCTCCCTCGAGGAGGTCAAGCACCTCTACAGCGAGGCGGTCCTGGAGCAGGTCGAGGGCAACAAGTCCGAGGCTGCGCGCGTGCTCGGGATCGACCGCAACACCCTCTTCCGCTACCTCAAGGCCGCCGCCAAGAGCCGCGCCTCGACACCGGGAGCCGCGGACGACACCATGGGGGCGGAATGAGCGAGGAGACCACCAGCCAAGACGCCTCCGCCGAGGGGCTCGACCCCGCCGGCGGCGGGCTGCCGGCCAAGCAAGACGCCGGGCGCCCGCGCTCCAAGTACGAGGACCCCGAGGAGTTCCTGCTCGACCTGATCGAGCGCGCCGACGACGAGCTCGGCACGGGCGCCGCCGAGATCCTGGGCGCGGTGGCGGGCGCCGCCCTGGCCCTCTTCGTCCCCTTCACCCGCGGGCTCCTGCTCCGCGGTGTGATCGGCTCGGCGATCGGGACCCTGGTCGGCAAGAAGATCGCGGAGCACGACCCTGCCTGGTTCCGACGCCGACTCGAGCTGGCCCTCGACCGCTACGAGGAGATCAACCGCCTGCACGACTCGGGGCGCTGCAGTCGGCGCGCGCGTGACGAGTACATCGACGACCTCGCCCAGCGCTTCTTCGACCGCTCGGACTCGCTGCTGGAGTAGCTCAGAGCTCACTCCTCGTTCCTGACCGAGAACTCAAGTCGTGTAGGAGCTGTCGCTGTCCACGACAGCTCCCTCCTCAGCGAGTCTTGAGCTGGGAAAACTCGAAAACTCGCAGAAGGCAACTCCGCTGAGTCGTCAGCGCGCCTTCCAGTTTTCCAGTTTTCTCAGTTCAATCTCCGGAACGCGAAGGAGCTGTCGCTCTCAGCGACAGCTCCCTCGCTTCGTCGTGTTCCGGGCACGGGCACGGGCACGGCTGACGATCTCACACAACTCGGGCCACCCGCTCGTGAGGCGAGGGCGTCCAGACGTGGCGCTTCAGGGAGGAAAGCAGGAATCGAGGAAGGACAGGAAGGCTGCGGCTGGCGGGTAGGCGAAAGCAGTCACTCGAGAAGCGCTGGCTACGCTTCGCTCCTCGAGGCCGAGATCGCAGATCTTGCCGATTTCCTCTCCTTCCTCACTTCTTGCTTTCCTTCCTACAGCGCCACGTCCAGTCGCCTCCGACCGTCCTCGCGCCGCTCGGAGGCCAGGCCCGAGATGTGTGGAGTGGTCAGACGGGCACGGGCACGAAGCACCGAGCTCACTCCTCGCCTTCGCCCTCGTCGAGGCCCTTGACCTTGGCGTCGGCGCGCGAGGCCCGCAGGACCTTGGTCAGCTCCTTCTTGTCGAGCCACACCCCGTGCAGGGAGCAGTGCTCCAGGATCACGAGCGGATGCTCGCCGAAGCCCATCCGGCGCATTGGCTCCTGGCAGTGCGGACAGAGGCGCTTGCTCTGCCCCGCGAGGTGGTCGAGGGCGTCCTGCAGCAGCGCGTGATAGGCCGTGCGGACGCCGACGCTCCCCGTGGCGTTCTTGACGTATTCGCCCAGGGCGTCGGTGGTCACGAAGAGCCCGAAGCAGGTCGTGCAGCCGAGGAAGCCGACGTCGCGCTCTTCGATGTCCTCGAGCAGGGGGTGCTCTTCGCAGGTCGGGCAGCGTGGCTCGCTCATGACTCCTCCTCCAGGCGCAGCTCCCAGCTGACCCGCACCTCGTCCTTGACCTTGAGCGCCCCCATCAGGGCCTTGTAGGGCGTGACCCCAAAGCGCGTCTGAGCGAAGCGCACCTCACCCGAGACCCAGAGCGAGCCCTCGCGCTCCTCCCAGGTCGCGCTCAAGGGGAGATCGGCGCTCCGACCACACAGGGTGAGCTGCCCCTCGGCGCGGATCCGCGCGCCTGCGAGAGTCCCGCTCCCGCGCCAAGTCAGCGTCGGGTGGCGCGCCGCGTCCAGGACCTTGGGCCCCGCGAGGTTGCGCTCGATCTCGGCGTGGTCCTTGGCCGAGAGCGGGGTCACTCGGCCCTCCTTGACCTGACCCTGCACCCGCAGGGCGCTGACCTTCAGCTCGACCTCGATCGACTCCAGCTGCGCTCCGCTCCGCTCCACGCGGACGGCGAACTCGCTCGGCTCGAGGCAGAGGTCGTGGGCCACCTTGGAGAGCAGGCCCTCCTTCTCGGTCCAGAGCCTCAGGGTCGAGGCAGCAGGGTCGGCGCGCAAACGACTCATGCCGAAGCTTAACGGAGCGGCAGCTCCTTCGGGACTGAGCTAGGCTAGCCCCGATCCATGAGCACCGAGAGCCACGATCGCGACGCGCTCTTCCTCCAAGCCGCCCTGCGCAAGGAGCTGCTGACCCCTGGCGAAGGCGAGGCGGCCCAGGCGCAGGCGCGCGAGCGTGGCCTCAGCCTGGCGGACGTGCTCGTCGACGAGGGGCTGATCACCACCCGCACGCGCGACACCCTCCTGCGCGACGTCGACCGCGCCAGCGGACGCCAGCCGGCGGTCCCGCCCAGCGCAGCCTTCGCGCCGACCGCCGCGACCCCGCCGCCGCCCTCGGCGGAGACCGTCAGCCTGCCCCCGCCCGACGCCTTCCCCGAGCGGGTCGGCGCCTACGAAGTGCTGGAGAAGCTCGGTCAGGGCGGCATGGGCGCGGTCTACAAGGCGCGAGACGTCAACCTGCACCGCGACGTGGCCCTCAAGGTCCTCGCCCCCAACGTGGCCGCGGACCAGGAGATGGCCGACCGCTTCCTGCGTGAGGCCCGGGCCGCGGCGGCGATCAACCACCCCAACGTGATCACGGTCCACGGCGCCGGCGAGGCCGAGGGCCTGCGCTACATGGCGCTCGAGTACCTCCCCGGCGGAGACGCCGAGCAGCTGATGCGCAGCTCCGGCGGCAGGCTCAGCGAGCGCCGCGCGCTCGAGGTCGCCCGCGACTGCGCGCGCGGCCTGGTCGCCCTGGAGCGAGCCGGGCTGGTCCACCGCGACCTCAAGCCCGCGAACATCTTCATCACCGAGCACGGGGCGGCCAAGCTGGCCGACCTCGGCCTGGCCCGCACCCAGGTCGGCGACGACCGCATGACCCAGACCGGCGCGATCGTGGGCACCCCCGCCTTCATGGCGCCCGAGCAGGCGCGCGGCGAGACCGACCTCGACATTCGCACCGACGTCTACGCCCTGGGGGCCTCCCTCTACAGCCTCCTGACCGGCAAGCCCCCCTTCAGCGGGACCACGGCCTTCGTCGTCGTCAGCAACCTGCTCAACCAGCCGCCGCCCGACCCGCGCCGCGAGCGGCCCGACCTCGCCTCCAGCACGGTCGCGCTGGTCCTGCGGGCCATGGCCAAGGAGCGGGCCGAGCGCTTCGCCGACGCCGCGAGCTTCCTCGAGGCCACCGAGCGCGCGCTGGCGGGCGCCTCGGGCGCCGCGCCGGGGCCGCGACCAGCATCGCCGACGGCGCCGACCGCCGACCTCGGACCTGCCCCGGCCCGCGACGCCACGAGCCCGGCCGCTCCGACTCCAGCTGCGGCCCCGACCGCGATCGCCGGTCCCGCGAGGGCGTCCGCCGGGCCCGCCCTCGCCCGGGCCGAGCCGCCCCTGCCGCCGCCGAGCTGGTGGGCCGAGCGCACGGTCGTGCAGAAGATCCTCCTGATCCTGCTCGGCTTCCCCCTCATCTCTTGTTGCTGCTTCATCGCGCTCCAGCTAGCGATGTGACGTGGACTGGTCCTACGAAGAAGACAACTTCCAGTCCTCTCGCTCGTGGGGACCCAAGGAGCGCCTCGGCCTCGACCGGGTCGGCGACTACCGGGTCGAGGACGAGCTGGCCCGCGGCGGAATGGGCGCCGTCTACCGCGGCCGCCACGCCGAGCTCGACCGCCCCGTCGCGATCAAGCTCCTCCACGGCGGGCTGAAGAACGAGGCCCAGCTGACGCGCTTTCGCCGCGAAGCCGAGGCCCTCGCGCGTCTGAGCCACCCCGGGATCGTGGCCGTCCACGCCTTCGGAGAGGAGGCGGGCTGCCCCTACATCGTGATGGACCTCGTCGAGGGCAGCACGCTCGAGCAGCTGCTCGAGGCGCGCGAGCTGCCCGAGCGCTACGCGGTGGAGCTCGTGCGCGAGGTCGCGCGCGCGCTCCACCACGCCCACGAGCAAGGCGTGATCCACCGCGACCTCAAGCCGAGCAACATCCTCCTCGACGAGCGCGGCCAGCCGCGCGTGACGGACTTCGGCCTCGCGGGCGAGCTGGAAGAGCGCGCGCGCCTGACCCAAACGGGCCAGTTCATCGGCACGCTGGGCTTCGCGCCCCCCGAGCAGATCGCCTTCAAGCGCGACCAGATCGACGCCCGCTCCGACGTATTCGCGCTCGGAGCGACCCTCTACACCCTCCTCACGCGACAGCCCCCAGGCCACCAGGAGGGGGCCCCCTACGCCATGCTGGCCCAGGTCCTCGGCGACGAGATCCCCCCGCCGAGCACGGTCCGCCCCGGCCTCGACCCGCGCCTCGACGCCGTGTGCCTGCGCTGCCTCGTGGCCGAGCGAGACGAGCGCTACCCCAGCGCCGCCGCCCTGGCCGACGACCTGGACCGCTTCCTGGCCGACGAGGCCGTGACCGGCAGCCGGGTCGGCTTCCTGCAGCGGTTCAAGCGCCGCCGCCGCCCCCTGCTGCTCGCGCTCGCCCTGCTCCCCGGGCTCGCGGTCCTGGCCTGGAGCGCGCAGCGCCTGCGCGACTCCCCCAGCGCGACTTCCGCCGGACGGACGCCCGCCCCCGCCGCCAGCGAAGCGCTCGCGATCGACTGGGACGTCGAGGTCGAGACCGCGCTCGACCTGCCGGGCGCGCACGCCGACGCCCTGGCGCTCTTCAGCGACCCCACCCAGCCCGAGCTCTTCGCTCGCCTGGAGCAGCGCCTGGACGAGCTGAGCGCGGCCCTGGCCGCGCCGGAGGAGGAGCTCTTCGCCGCGGGCGCGCCCGCGCAGCTCGAGGCCTTGCGCGCCGAGCTCCGCGCGCCCTTCGCCGCGCCCCAGCCAGCCGCGCTCCGCGCCGCCCGCCAGGGCCTCGAGCTCGAGCTGCACGCCCGGAGCGAGGGACCCGCCGTCCTCAACGCCGAGCTCGAGCGGCGCCAGGAGGGGGTCGACCCCTCGCTGATCAAGCGCGCGCGGCGGATCGCAGCCTGGCTCGAGCAGGGACTCCTCGAGCCGCCGCCCGCAGCCCGCGCCGCCCTCGCCGACGCCCTGGCTCGCTTGGTGCGGCTGGGGGTACGGGTGCGGGTGCAAGTGGAGGTGCGGGTGGAGGAGCGGGGGTGGGGGTGGGTGGTGCGGGGCAGGGG
>CALDQK010000813.1 GCA_937911525.1 uncultured bacterium | reverse complement strand
GGAGGGCGGCGCGAGCGCCTGCGCCTCATGATGGACCTCCTGGTGCTGGCGCTCCAGACCGACCAGACCCGCGTGGTCAGCCTGATGGTCGCCAACGCGGGCTCGAACCAGACCTACCCGGACCTCGGCGTGCGCAGCGGCCACCACCACCTCAGCCACCACGGCGGCGACGAGGAGAAGATCGCGGCGATCAAGACGATCAACCGCTACCACATGGAGGAGCTGGCCTACCTGCTCGGCCGCCTGGCGAGCGTGCGCGAGGGCGAGCGGCGCCTGCTGGACCAGGTCGGGCTGGTCTACGGGAGCGGGATCGGCGACGGCAACCGGCACAACCACGACGACCTGCCGATCCTGGTCGCGGGTCAGCTGGGCGGGGCGCTCCAGACCGGGCGCCACCTGCGCTACGCCGACGAGACCCCGCTGGCCAACCTCTACCTCTCGCTCCTGCAGGCGGTCGGCGTGCGCCGGACCCGCTTCGGCGACAGCAGCGGAACGCTCGTGGGCCTCGGCTAATGGCGCAGATCCTTCCCTTCGACCGCTTCTGCCTCCTCAACCGCACGCTCACCCAGGACGAGTTTCGAGAGCTCCACGGGGCGTCGCTGCACCTCTTCTTCTTCGAGGTCCGAGAGGGCGAGGAGGTGTTTCGAACCCAGGTCAGCCAGGTCCAGGCCAGCCAGGCGAGGGCCAAGGGCCGCGGGGTGGCGCCGGTCCAGAAGGACCACGACAGCAACCTCTTCCTGGGAATGATCACGCTCGGCCGCGCCGAGAACAACGACATCGTGATCCAGCACGAGCGGATCAGCTCCTTCCACGCGCACTTCCGCAGCGAGGGCGAGCGCCTGTTCCTGACCGACTCCAACTCGACCAACGGGACCGAGGTCAACGGGATCCGGCTGACGCCGAACGAGGCCGTCGAGGTGCGGCCCAACGACCTGATCCGCTTCGGCGACGAGCTGACCGCCTGCGTGCTGGACGTCGAGGAGCTCTACCTGCACGTCGCGGGTGGGTAGGTAGCCGGGCTACTTCTTCTTGCCCAGGCCGAACCTGCCCAAGAGGCTCTTGGCCTTGAGCTTCATCTTGCCGGCCCGCAGCTCCTTCTCGAGGTCGGCGGCCAGCAGCTTGGCGGAGTGGTAGCGCTCCTTCTGGGGCTTGGCCAGGCACTTGAGCACCACGTCACCGAGGCGGCGCGGGATCGCGGGGTTGAGCGCGCAGGGGTCGGGCGGGGGGTCGCTCACGACCTGCTTGATGATCTTGCGCGGGTCGCGCCCGGTGAAGGGCGCCTTGCCGGTCAGCAGGAAGAACAGGGTCGCGCCCAGCGAGTAGATATCGGAGGTGGTGTTGATCTTGCCGAAGCCGCCGCGCGGCTTGGCCTGCTCGGGGGGCATGTAGCTCGGCGTGCCCACGATCAGGCCCTTGTCCTTGCTGGCGTCGGTCTCGACGACCAGGCCGAAGTCGATCAGGACCGCTCGGTAGGGCTGCTTGCTCGTGTCGAGCATCACGTTCTGCGGCTTGAGGTCGCGGTGGTAGATCCGGCGCCCGTGCACGTAGGCCAGGGCCTCGGCCGTCTCGAGCGCCACGCGCGCCGCGAGGAGCGGCGGCATCGGCCCGTGCTTCAGCACGTAGCTGCGCGCCTCGAGGCCGTCGATCCTCTCCATGGAGTAGTAGGTCAGCCCCTTCTCCACGCCGCAGTCGAAGATCTTGACGATGTGCGGGTGGTCGAAGCTGATCTGGACGCGGGTCTCGGTCAGGAAGCGCTCGGTCTCGCGCGGGTCGGTCTTGTTCTCGAGGGCGACCTTGAGCGCCATTCGGCCCGAGTAGCCGCGCTGCTTGGCCATGTTGCCGGTCACGCCGGTCGCCTCGACCTCGAGCACCACGCCGAAGGCGCCGCGCGCGATCTCGCCCAGGACCGCGTAGTCGCCGACCTTGAAGCCCTCGAAGCCGAGGCGCATCTTGAGCCGGCGCTGCAGCTCCTCACGGTTGAGCGAGCCGCCCGCTTGCTTGGACTTGACCCCGGGCATGGGGCGCGAGCGCGGGCTGGGCTGGTCGGCCTGCAGCTCGAGGGCGTCGTCCTTGATCACCATCGTGGGCTCGGCGTAGATATCGGCCGGCCCCCCGGGCTCTCTGTCCGAGCTGTCGTCGAGGACCATGGTCGGCTGGGCGAGGATCCCGCTCTCGTCGAGGGGGACCTCCAGCTCGGCGGAGCTCTCGTCGAGGACCATGGTCGGCTGGGCGAGGATCCCGCTCTCGTCGAGGGGAAGGTCGAGGCCCTCGGGCTCGTCGTCCTCGATCACCATGGTCGGCTGGGCGAGGATGTCGTCCTCGTCGTCGAGGGCCAGCCCCCCGGCGGCCAGCCCGCCTTCGTCGAAGTCCGGCACCACGAGGTCGTCGCCGCTCTCGGTCAGGATCACGTCGATCCCTCCCGCGGAGGTCGGCGGCGCCGGGTCCTCGTCCGCGAGCACCATGGTCGGCTGCGCGAACACGTCGTCGTCCGTGCTGGCGCGGGTGGGAGGGTCGCGGAAGTCGGCCGGGACGCTCAGGTCCTCGCTGCTGTCGGAGAGGACGACCGTGGGCTGGGCGAGGAGCTCGTCCTCGGGCGCGCTGGGGTGGGTCGGCGGGTCGCGGAACTCGTCGGGCACCACGAGCTCGTCGCTGCTGTCGGCGAGGACGACCGTGGGCTGACCGAGGACCTCGTCCTCGTCCGGCGGCGGGGCGGCCGCGGCCGCGGCGGCTTGCTGGCGCGCGGCCTCCTGGGCGTTCGCCTCGGCCAGCGCCTTGTTGAAGGCCTGCGCCAGGCGCTGGTAGCCCGCGGCGTCGATCAGCTTGGAGTCGACGAGCACGCGCTCGAAGGGGCGGCCCGTGAGCGAGACCATCTGCGCGGCCTGCTGCGCCCCCGCTTGATCGATCAGGCGGAGGTTCAGTGCCAGCTGGGCGAGGATTTGGTCGCGCCGATCCAAGAGAGGGCTCCGCGGGGTGAGCTCGGGACCTCTCGATCGTAACCCTCGGAGGGCGGGCTCGGAACCCGAGGGCTGCGGGGGGCGTGATTGGCTGTGCTGCGGCGAGCGAGGTAGACTCCAGGGACCATTCGTTCTGAACCCTGAGGCTTCCGTGCCCCCGCCCCCCTCCAACGACGAGACCACCCAAGAGGTCGTGTCGATCGAGGTCGTGCTGCGCCTGCGGGACGGCCTGGGGAGCGAGCACGAGCGGCGCACCAGCTACGACCTCGCCCGCGGGGACATCCCCCCCGACCTGCGCGGGTTCTCGCGCAAGTCCTCCGCGAGCGCCCCGACCCCGGCGCGGCTGAGCTCGGTCGAGACGCAGGAGATCTTGCCCGCGGGCGACAGCGACCCCTCCTGGGGGAGCACCGCCGCGCCCGGCCAGGAGACGAGCTCGGTCCAGCTCGAGATGGGCAAGACCAAGATCGAGACGCCCTCGCCGGAGCTCGACGACAGCAACGAGATCCCGCTCTTCCCGCCGGGGACCCGCCTCGGCCACTTCGAGCTGCGCGAGGCCCTCGGCCAGGGCGGCATGGGCGTGGTCTACAAGGCCTTCGACTCGAGCCTCGACCGCCACGTCGCGCTCAAGGTCCTCAGCCAGCACCTCGGGCGCAACAACACCTTCATCGAGCGCTTCCGCCGCGAGGCCAAGGCCTGCGGCAAGCTGAGCCACCCCAACATCACGCACATCTACTCGATCTCGGGGAAGGCCGAGCGGATCCACTACTTCGCGATGGAATACGTCGAGGGGCGCAACCTCGCCGAGTGGGTCAAGGAGGAGGGCCCCTTCGCGTGGGAGCGAGCGCTCGAGATCGTGGCGCAGGCCTGCGCGGGGCTGAAGGAGGCCGCGGCCGCCAAGATCATTCACCGCGACATCAAGCCGAGCAACCTGCTCCTCACGAGCGGCGGGCGGGTCAAGATCACCGACTTCGGCCTCGCCAAGGCGCGGGCCTCGATCGGGCACACCCTCGACCTGACCTCGACCGGCGTCGTGATGGGCACGCCGCTCTACATGTCCCCCGAGCAGGGGCGCGGCGGCAAGGTCGACCACCGCACGGACATGTATTCGCTCGGCGGGACGCTCTTCTACCTCGTGACCGGGGTCCCGCCCTTCGAGGCCGACTCGCCGATCGCGATCATCCTCAAGCACATCAACGACCCGCTGACCTTCCCGCGCGAGCCCGAGATCCCGGCCGGCGTGCGGGCCCTGATCCTGCGCATGATGGAGAAGGACCTCAGCCGCCGCCCCGAGACCTACGACGAGCTGCTCGAGGACCTCGCCCGCGCCCAGCGCGGCGAGCAGCCGAGCGCCGAGCCCGGCAAGCGCGTGGTGGTCCTCGCCAAGCGCCCGCGCCCCGCGACGGGGCGCAATAAGAAGAAGAGCGGGATCTTCGGGCTCAAGGCGACGAAGCTCTCGGTGGCGCGGACCAACATCAAGCTCGGGCGACGCGACAAGGCCGTCAGCCTGCTGCTCGAGACGATCAACGAGGGCGACCCCGGCCTGCGCGCCGAGGCCGCCCTGCTGCTGCTCTCGCTCTACGAGAAGGACGGCGACCAGACCGGCGTGCGGCGCATGGCGCAGACGATCCTCGAGCAGCCCAGCGACCAGATCGACCCGGCCTCCATGGCCTACGCCGCCTGGAAGCTCGGCCAGCTCGAGGAGGCCGACGCCGTGGCGCGCAACCGCTCGGCGCTGGCCCGCTACGAGGCGATCCTGTCCGACCCCCCCGAGGGCATGCCCGTCGACCTGCTCGAGGAGCAGATCCGCCGCCTGCGCGAGCAGATCGGCGAGGCCGAGCGGGTCAGCGGCCAGACCCAGGTCGTCCTGAAGGGGACGTGATGGCTCGAACCTCGGGCGCCTTCGCAGCTCGAAGATGGGTGGCCGAGAGCGCTGCTCCGAAGGCTCTTTCAACGCAAAGACGCCAAGGCGCAGAGGCGCAAGGAGCGGCGCTCGTGGGTCGGAAGGCGCTGGGCCACCTCAGGTGAATCGCGAAGGACTTCAGCGCTTGCCTCGTTCTCGCGTCTCCGCTCACTCCTGGACCTCGTTGCGCCTCTGCGTCCTTGCGTCTTTGCGTTGAAACAGGCTGCGCCTGGGCGGTCTCGTTCAAAGCGACAGCCCAGCCCTCCCTGATCGAGTCTCAGGGCTTCCCCAGCAGCTTCCTCAGCGCCGCGGCGTCGTGGACCGGCGCCTGGCAGGCGAAGTTCGTGCACAGGTAGGCGGTGGGCTTCCCCTCGCGCGGGGTCTGGGCCTTCGTCCACTTGGCGACCTCGAAGAGCTGCTTGGCCTCGCCAGCCGGCCGGACGATCAGGGCCGTGCGCGGGAGGAAGCGGCGGTGCGCCTCGGCCAGGAGCGCCTTCGTCTCCTCGGCGGCGGGGTCGCCCGCGATCACCAGCTCGCGGCGCGGGCCGAGCAGGAGGTCCAGGGCGCACAGCCCCTGGGTCGCCACGTCGCCGCCGCGGTGGGTGAGCAGGCGCGAGTACCACTCCAAGGTCTTGCGGCCTCGCTCGTAGAGGACCTGCTCGCCCGTGAAGCTGGAGAGGCGGAGCAGGGCGGACGCCGCGGCGCCGTTCCCGGAGGGGATCGCGCCGTCGTAGAAGGGCTTGGGGCGCGCGAGCAGGCCCGCGCTGGCCTCGACCTGGAAGTAGCCGCCGTCGCTGGGGTCCCACAGGCGCTCGTGCATGGCCTCGACCAGGGCGCGGGCCTCGACCAGCCAGCGCGCCTCGCCGCTGGCCTCGTAGAGGTCGATCAGGCCGTCCGTCAGGAAGGCGTAGTCGGCGAGCATGGCCGGGATCGCCGCCTGACCGCCGCGCCAGCGGTGGCGGAGCTGACCCTCGACGCGCAGTCGCGAGAGCACGAACTCGGCGGCCTGGGCGGCCGCCGCCACGTAGCGCTCCTCGCCCAGCGCGCGCCCCGCCAGCGCGAAGGCGCCGATCGCGAGCCCGTTCCAGTCCGTGAGCACCTTGTCGTCGTGCAGGGGCGGGACGCGCTTGCGCCGCGCGGCGAGGAGGACCTGGCGCGCCTTGGCTAGGCGCCGGCGCAGGGCCGGGACCTCGGCGCCGTGGCGCTTGGCCAAGGTCTGGAGCGAGTCCTGCACCTGGAGGTGGTTGGTCCCTTGCTCCTCGCCCTCGCGGAAGTTGCCCTGCTCGCGGACGCCGTAGCGCTGGGCGAAGAGCTCGTAGTCGGGGCCGAGCAGGCGGCGCAGCTCGGTGTGACTCCACACGTAGAACTTGCCCTCCTTGCCCTCGCTGTCGGCGTCCCAGGCCGAGGTGAACGCGCCCTCGGCGCTGCGCATGTCACGCAGCACGAAGTCGAGCGTCTCGCGGGCGACCTCGGCGAAGCGGTCCTCGCCCGTCAGCTGGTGCGCCTCGACGAAGACCCGCGCCAGGCTGGCCTGGTCGTAGAGCATTTTCTCGAAGTGGGGGATCGTCCAGGTCCGGTCGACCGCGTAGCGGTGGAAGCCGCCGCCGAGGTGGTCGCGCAGCCCGCCGCGCGCGATCGCGTCCAGGGTGCGGAGCGCCATGTCCTTGGCCGCTTCGTCGCCGCTGCGGAGGTGGTAGCGGAGCAGGAACGCGAGCGAGTGCGGGATCGGGAACTTGCTCGCGAGGCCGAAGCCGGCGTGCTCGGTGTCGAAGCTCTTCTTGAGCGCCTCGAAGCCGCGCTCGAGGGCGCGCTCGCTGAGGGGCAGCGGCTTCTGGCGGCGGACGAGCGCCTGGCGCACGTGGTCCGCCCAGCGAGCCGAGTCCTGCGTGATCTGCTTGGGCTCCTTCTTCCAGAGGTCGGCGCGGACCTGCAGCTCGGCGAGGAAGGCGCGCCGCCCGTAGCGGGCCGGCTGCGGCATGTAGGTCCCGCCCGTGAGCGAGCTGCCCCAGGTCTGCTCGAACTGAGGCACGTCGGGGAGGGGCTTGCCGTCGGGCAGCAGGAACACGCTCAGGGGCCAGCCGCCGCTCCCCGTCGCCAGCTGGATCGCGGTCATGTAGACCTGGTCGACGTCGGGGCGCTCCTCGCGGTCGACCTTGATCGCGACGTAGTGCTCGTTGAGGTAGCGCGCGACCGCCTCGTTCTCGAAGGACTCGCGCTCCATGACGTGGCACCAGTGGCAGGTCGCGTAGCCGATCGAGAGGAAGATCAGCTTGCCCTCGCGCTTGGCCTTGGCGAAGGCCTCGGGGCCCCAGGGATACCAGTCGACGGGGTTGCGCGCGTGCTGGCGCAGGTAGGGGCTCTGCTCCTGGGCCAGCCGGTTCTGCCGCTTGGGCGCGGGCTCCTGCGCCGCGGCCACCCCGCAGAGCAGGGCCAGGGCGAGGCCGGGGAGCGCGGGGATCGGGCGGGGCATGGGCACCTCTCAGGGGCTCACTCTACGGCGTTGCGAGCCTTCGCTTCGCTCGGCGCTCGTGCTGTGATGCGGCCATGCCCTTCAAGGACGCCGCCTCCGTCATGATCGTTCGCCCCGCCGCGGAGGGCTTTCAGGTCGCCATGCTCGAGCGCAGCTCGAAGCTGCCCTTCCTGGGCGGGTTCTGGGTCTTCGCCGGGGGGCGTCTCGACGAGGGCGAGACGCCCTTGGCCTGCGCCGTGCGCGAGGCCGAGGAGGAGTGCGGGCTGCGGCTCGCGCCGGAGGCCTTGGTCGAGGCGGGTCGCTGGAAGGTGCCGCCCTACGCGCCGGTGCGCTACGACACGCGCTTCTTCCTCACGCGGGTGGGAGCGGACGCGCAGCTGGTGGCCGACGGCGCGGGCGACGAGGAGGGCGAGATCGTGGCCGCCGAGTGGCTGCGCCCGGCGGAGGTGCTCGAGCGTTGGGCCAGGGACGAGGCGCTGCTGGCGCCGCCGACTCGCGTCAGCCTGGAGGCGCTGGCGAGGGCCGGCGCGGACTGCGAGGCGGAGGGCTGGCTGACCGAGAGCGCGGCGCGGGTCGCTGCGAGCCACCCGGCGGAGGGCGAGTGGCCGGGCTGGATCGACTTCCGCCCGGGGATCCGAATGCTGCTCGTGCGGACGCCGACCCTGCCGCCCGCGACCCACACCAACTGCCTGGTCGTCGGCTGCGGGAGCGAGCTGGTCGTGATCGATCCGGCCTCGCCCTACCCCGAGGAGCAGGCGCGCCTCGACGGGCTGCTGGACGAGCTGGCGAGCCGCGGGCAGCGCGTGCGCGAGGTGTTGCTGACGCACCACCACCACGACCACTGCTCGGGGGCGGAGCACCTGGCGCGCCGGCTGGGGGTGCCGATCGCGGCGCACGCCAACACCTGGGCCCGGCTGGAGGGGCGCGTCCCCGTCGACCGCCCGATCGAGGACGGCGAGCGGATCGAGCTGCCGGCGGATCTGCCGGGGGCGCGAGCCCGTCGCCTGCGCGCGATCCTCACCGAGGGCCACGCCGACGGGCATCTGGTGTTCCTGGAGGAGGAGACCCAGAGCCTGATCGCGGGCGACATGGTCGCCGGCGTCGGCACGATCGTGATCGACCCGCCCGAGGGGCGGATGGGGGAATACCTGCGCAGCCTGCGGCGGGTGGCCGACCTGGACGCGCGCCTGCTCTACCCCAGCCACGGCCCGCCGATCGGTGACCCGCGTGGCTACGCCGAGCACTACATCGCGCACCGGCTGGAGCGCGAGCGGAAGGTCGTCGCCGCGCTGGAGGAGCTCGGCCCCTGCTCGGTTACGGACCTGGTCCCGCGGGCCTACGACGACAAGCCGCCCCAGGTCTACCCCTTGGCCGCGCGGGCCGCGCTGGCGCACCTGGAGAAGCTGGTCGAGGACGGGCGAGCGCGGGTCGTCGACGAGGAGTGGGCGCTGGTCTAGCCGTGGGGCGGCTGGGTGAGGCGCTTCATAGAGGGAGTGCCCCCCGAGGGGAAGCTCGTGAGACGAAGTGCCCCCCGAGGGGAAGCTCGTGAGACGGAGTGTCCCCCGAGGGGAAGCTCGTGAGACGGAGTGTCCCCCGAGGGGAAGCTCGTGAGACGAAGTGTCCCCCCAGGGGAAGCTCGTGAGACGAAGTGTCCCCCGAGGGGAAGCTCGTGAGACGGAGTGTCCCCCGAGGGGAAGCTCGTGAG
>CALDQK010000812.1 GCA_937911525.1 uncultured bacterium | reverse complement strand
GCTCGTCCGGCTGCTGAGGGCCCATCGCGACTGGCCCCGAGGACTCAGGCTTGGGCCGCGTCACCGTGAAGGCGTGCTCAGCCCACTCGGGGTCGTCGGCGAAGACCACGATCTGGTCCCCGTCCAGCCAGGCGCCCTGGATCCGACCGCTCAGGTTCTCGTCGGCCGCGCCGGCGAGCTCCCAGCGGACCTCTGCGCTGTGGCCGCCCTCGGTGGTCGTGAAGGTCGCCTTGCCAACGAGCTGGCCCTGCTTACGCTCCAGCTCGAAGGAGTAGGCCTCCCAGCGCCCCTCGCTGTCCTCGCTGAGGGAGCCGGTCACCTTGGTCCCGTCGTCCTGGACCTCGAAGGTGGCCCCGTCGTCGCGCTTCCAGCTCCCGGCGTAGCTCTCCGCCAGCGGGAAGGAGGGCTTCGCGGGCTGCTCGGGGCCTTCCTGGGCGGGCGTGTCCTTGCCTTGCTGCTGCTTGGGCTGGTCGTCGCCTCCCTCGTCGGAAGAGCTGCAGCCGTAGGCCAGCGCCGCCAACAAGGAAGCGGAGAACAAGAGCCCATAGCGGGCGCGCGAGAGCCTCATGGCCCCTCCTCTCAGGGAAAAGATCCCGCGGGCCGCGGGGTCTCCCTGGTCCTTCGAACGCGCGACTATAGCCCAGCCCACCCACCCAGGCTACGCGTCCCAGTCCCCAGCCCCTCGAGCGGCGCACGCTGGCCCTCCGGCCGCCCGAGTTCGCACCAGGAGGGTCTACGCGTTACGGATTGGGTTGCGCGAGTGCGCGTAACAAGTTTTCGTGTGGGGTAATGCGCCGAGTGATTCGGCGGGAGGTCCCATGCAGGACTCGTTGGGCTGGACTCGAGTTGGACTGCCGCTCTTGGCGGTCGTGCTCTCGGCGAGCACCGCGTCAGCGGCCAGGGTCGAAGGCTTCTTCGATCGAATGGAGGCCGAGGCGGATCGCTACGTCCTCGTGCTCCAGGACGGCGGTCGCTACTACGTCGCGCCCAAGTTCTACGCCAACCACAAGAAGGTGATCGGTCCGGGGGCGATCAAGCAGGGTGAGAAGGTCACCTTCGACGCCGACGAGACCCGCTACCTGACCAAGATCTACGTGGAGAAGGTCGCCCGGACGAGCGGGCGCACGCTGCGGCCTGGGGTCTTCGACCGCTACGACAGCAAGCTCAAGCTGATCTGGCTGACCGACGGCTCCAACTACGCCGTCCGCCAGGACCCGCCGCTCGAGCGGAAGAAGCTGGCGACCCTGCTCACCTTCCAGCGCGGTCAGCGCATCCAGCTGATGATCCAGGACGACAAGGTCGTCGACCTGGCCAAGGGGCCCAAGCGAGGCGAGGAGGAGGACGAGACCGTCCGCAAGATCCTGAACGCCAGCCGCCCCGGCGATGCCCCGGTGCAGCTCAAGCTGCGCAACGACCCCAGCTTCAAGAACTTCAAGATCATCGCGATCCGGGCCACCGAGATCGTCGTCAGCCCGCAGCTGCCCAACGCGAAGGAATACAAGGGCCGCGTCACGATGCGACGCGACCGCTTGGCCGAGATCGTCAACCCCGCCGCGGACGAGCGGATCGAAGAGGACGGCGGCGAAGAGGGCGGCGAGAAGAAGAAGGATCCCTTCGAGGCGGCCGACGCCCAGGTCGGCGACATGATCGGCGTGGGCTTCGTCACCGGGCAGCTGATCCAGCTCAACGAGGAGACCTACACGCTCCGCTCCTGGCGCAACGGCCGCTGGGAGGCCCTCCCGCAGCCCCAGCCGCGCAAGAGCGCGAAGGGCGTGCGCCACGTCAAGCTGGTCAACCAGCAGCAGACCCGCCTCGAGCAGGGCGAGCTGGAGCTGAGCGTCGAGCGCTCGCTCAAGCTGCAGCGCGGCGGGCTGGTGTTCGACGTGACGCTGGTGCACACCTCCAAGGACCTGATCCTGGTGGACCTCCAGCTGCGCTTCCACCTCTCGACCAACCCCTGCATGGAGGCGAAGCAGAAGCCCGACCGCACCGTGTCGCGCACCCTGACCGTGCCCATGTTCGCGGGTCAGCGCGAGACCCTGCACCACGAGATCTCTGACGAGGCCTACAAGGACGGGCGCGTCGAGGTGGTCCTCTTCCCGCGCAACCAGGTCAGCATCTCCTCGAAGCAGGCGCGCAAGCATCTGGTCCAGGCGATCGCGAACAACGAGAGCGTCGAAGCCCTCGGCGGCGTCTACCAGGCGGCCGCGGTCAACGGTGACCCCGACATCTGCCGCTTCATGACGGCCCGCGCGCTCGATGTGCGCGGCCAGATCGAGCGCGGCAAGTTCGAGGCGAACACCAAGGCCCACGAGCTCGAGCTGCGCAAGGGTCTCGACGCCTACGGCGCCAAGGCGGCGAAGCTCATTCTCGACGAGCTCTTCGGCCTCGACCGACAGCTCAAGAGCTGGGGCATGCGCGGCGGCCAGATCGTCCAGGTCCCGCTCCCCGCCAAGGAGCGGGCGCAGACCTACAAGCGCAAGCTGATCGCGCTCCTCGCCGTGCTCAAGCACGGCCTCGAGAAAGACGTCGGCGGCGAGCGCCTGTTCGACCTCTACCTGCGCCGCGCGGAGGACTTCAAGGAAGACATCATCAAGGCCTACCAGCGCAAGCCGAGCGACGCGGTGGCCAGCCTGCTCCAGGTCGCCGTGGACGTGAAGGACCGCGAGCGGGCCGAGAAGGCCACGATCCTGATGCGTGAGCTGGGTGAGCCGATCCTGCCGGCGCTCTTCAACGAGCTGAGCAAGAAGGGTATCGACCCCGGCCCCTTCCGCGACATGCTGCGCAAGGGCGAGACCCCGGCCCAGGAGATCGTCAAGGCCGTGGTCGACAAGCTGGTCGCCCGCGCCTACGAGCAGATCCAGAGCGAGCTGAGCGCCGCCGTCGAGACGGCGAGCAACCAGCGCGCGAACAAGGAGTTCGACAAGGCCCTCGCCACCCTGCGCGGCGTGCTCTCGCGCGAGCCGGCCCACGTGGCCGCCAAGAAGCTCCTGCCCGAGGTCCTGATCGACAGCGCCCGCCAGATGCGCGCGGCAGGCAACCGCGGCCAGGCCGCGCTCGCGCTGCAGGAGGCGGCGGACCTGCTCAAGGGCCCCGAGCGGAGCAAGGCCACCACCCCGCTGGGCGACATGCTCGTCGAGGCGACCAAGGAGGAGCTCGCGGCTCCGGTCGTCAAGGCCGCCCCTCACGGCGCCGCCGAGCCGATCAAGCCGGTCCAGCAGGGCTCCGTCTACACGGGCCGCGATCTGGCTGAGAGCGAGCTGCAGGACTGGCTCGAGGTCGACCTCGAGGACGGCAAGAAGGGCTACATCCGCAAGGCGCTGGTGGCCCCCGCCGAGTCGGGCAAATACCGCGTGACCCAGTCCGAGGTCCCCTACATGGTCCTCGAGGCCCAGCTCGAGAACGCGCGCAAGTTCGCGCCGGCTTCGGCGCCGCGCGCCAACGAGCTCCTCGGTCGCCTCTCGGCCCGGGAGGGTGAGCGCCGCTACAAGGCCGGCGACTTCAAGAACGCGCTGGCCTACTTCAACGTCGCCGCCGAGCACGCCCCCACGGACCCGCGCCTGGCGCTGCGCTGGAAGTGCTGGACCAAGGCCAACACCGCCCCGCTCGTGGGCGTGGGCGCCGCGATCGCCTTCGTGGTCGCGCTGGTCGTGATGCAGCTCTTCTCGCGGCCCAAGAAGATCAAGTTCTCGGGCGAGTATCGCCACTACGGCGCCGATCGCTCGCGCCGTGAGCGCGACATGGACGTGGAAGAGTAGCCGCGGCCCGTGCGCCTCAGCTCCACGACCTCCTTGTCGGTCGGCCTCGCGGCGGCGCTCTGGCTAGGCCTGAGCCAGCCGCTCGCGGCCGATCCGGACGACGAGACCAAGGGAGCGCCGGCCGCGGGCCAGCGCGTCGACCCGGAGGTGTTCGAGGAGGCCTGGCAGAAGGTCAAGAGCAACTTCTACGACCGCGGCTTTCACGGGGTGGACTGGGTCGCGATCGGCAAGAAATACCGTCCGCTGGTCAAGAGCTGCCGCACCCAGCGTGACCTCTACCGCCTGATCGACCGCATGGTGGGCGAGCTCAAGGCCAGCCACGTCACGACCATCGACGGCCGCTACTACCGGCGCTACCTGCGGGGCGCGAAGGCTTCCTCGCGCTACGGGCTCTCGCTGACCGCGCTCCCGGAGGGCTTCTTCGTCAGCCGCGTGCTCGAGGGCAGCGCGGCCGACGCGGCCGGCGTCCGCCGCGGCGACCGCGTGGTCTCGGTCGACGGGATCCCGCCGCACCCCAACCACCCTCGCCTGCTGCCGAAGCCCTACGAGGAGCTCTTCGCGGGTCCGCGCAGCTACGTGGTCTACCCCGAGCAGGAGACCCAGCGCGCCGAGCTGGTCCTGCAGCGCACCCCCCGCCCCCTGGGCCGCTATCGAGTGACCCTCCGTCCGCACCCCTGGAGCGAGCAGGACGCCGGCCGCTTCGGCGCCAAGATCGTCGAGCGCCAGGGCTTCAAGCTGGGCTACTTCCACGTCTATCACCTGATCGACTCGGCCTTCGTGACCATGCTCCACGACTTCCTCCTGGAGAACCGCGAGGAGCTCGACGGGATGGTCCTCGATCTGCGCGGCATGGGAGGCGTGCCTCGCTTGGCGGACGCGATCGTGTCCTTCTTCGACCCGACCCACCAGGGCCCCGCGATCCACGACGACCGCCGCAAGCGGCGCCGCGGAGACCTCTGCGGGGCGATCTTCGGCAAGCCGGTCGTGGCCCTGATCGACGAGAGCGCCCGCTCGGTCAAGGAGCTAATGGCCTTCAGCTGGCGCCGCAAGAAGATCGGCCCCCTCGTGGGGCGCACGACGCGCGGCGCGGTGATCGGGGCCATGTTCATGCCCCTCAAGGACGGCGGGAACATGATGGTCCCGCTGATGGACGTGCGCCCGCTGACGGGCGGCGTCCACCTCGAGCAGCTGGGGGTCGCCCCCGACGTCGTGGTCGAGAACCCGCTCCCCTATGCGGCTGGGCGCGACGCGATCGAAGAGAAGGGCTACGAGGTCGTGATCGGCCAGATCCTGGCTGCGCGCCGCAAGGGCAAGAAGAGCGGCTGGTACTAGTTCGCGAGCGATAGCTCCGAAACGCGAAGGAGCTGCCGCCAGAGCGACGGCTCCCTCTCTATCGAGACAATGAACGGTGAAAACTGGAAAACTCGAAGAAGGCAGCTCCGCCGAGCAGCCACCGCGCTTTCCAGTCTTCGGCGGCCCGCTGCGCGGGCCTGGTCGCCTGCGGCGACATGAAATGCGCTCGGACAGGCCTGCACGAGCATTCCCGTTCCAGCTCGAGAACGGCACGCACGATTGGGACCTCGCGACTACTCGTCCTTGGGCCCCGCCGAGGTGTCGCCCGCGTAGTAGCGATCCCGCCGGTCTTGCTCGATCCAGCCGATCTCCCAGGCGGTCTCCACCCCGACCCGCATCTGATCGAAGCTCTTCAGCGAGCCCTCCTTCTCGCCTGGCCCCAGCGGGATCCCCTGCGCCATGACCTCGGCGTGCTCCTGGGGGTGACGCGGCTCGGCGAAGGGCGCCACGTAGCCCGTGGGGAAGGCGCAGCGCTGGCCCTCGTATTTGTCGGTCGCGCCGAAGAGGTGGAAGAGCTCGTGGCCGACGTTGATCACCGCGCTCTCGATCCCGTGGCGGTTGAGCGGCGCGAACACGAAGCCGCTGCGCGAGCGGCGGTCCGCGACCGAGTGGACCTTGTCCAGGTAGGGGGCCTCGCTCGGCCGGTAGAAGAGCACGTAGATCGAGTTCGCCGCCTCGCTCGGGTTCTGCTCGCCGATCTGGTGGAAGTAGTCGAGGAAGGCCTTGGTCCGCTCGTAGCGCTGCATGAAGCTCAGCTCCTCGCCGCTGCGGGGAGGCGAGGGAGGCATCGCGCTGACGGCGATCGGCCCCTGGACGTCGAACCCGACCGGGGTCGAGTTGCCGACGGGCCGGAAGCGCCGCTGCTCCTGCTTGATCCAGTCGCGCAGCGCGTCGAGGCTCGCGATCTCGTCGCCCAGGAAGGCGTATTCCCGCAGGCCGCCGATCAGCTCCTCTTCGTCGGAGTCGAGGGAGCCGGGCACGATCAGGCGCACCACGACGTGCTCGGTGCGCTCCCAGTCCGGGGTCCAGGACTCGGCCAGCTTGACCTGGCCGTACTTGAGCGCGACCCCGAGCAGGACCGCGAGCAGGATCAGCACCCGGACCTTGGCGAAGGAGAGCCTGCGCCCCTGCTCGGGCTGCGGGGCACCCCAAGCCGACTCAGGGCCTACTCCAGGGGCGTGCACGTGCGCTCCCAGCGCGGCCACAAGCGCCGCGGGTGAAGCGAGAGCAGCACCCCCAGCACACGACCCTCGATCCGCTCGCGGGCCACGAAGCCAAACACGCGCGAGTCTGCGCTGTTGTCGCGGTTGTCTCCCAGGACCAGCACGTGACCCGCCGGGACGCGCACGGGTCCGAAGGAGCGGGGCACCCGGCGGCGCGGGGTCACGAGCAGGTCGTGGCTGCGCCCCGGCGCGAGCTCCTCGCGCAGGGCCACTTGGGGGAAGCCCTCCGGCTGAGGCAGCCCGTCGTGGGCCGCGTCGGGCAAGCGCTCGTAGCGAAGCGGCGTCCCGTCGATCACGAGCCGGCCGCCCACGAGCTCGACCAGCTCGCCCTCGACGGCGACGACCCGCTTGAGCAGTCGCGTCTCGTCGAGGGGCGAGCGCAGCACGACCACGTCGCCGCGCGCGGGGTCGCCCAGCTCGGCGAGCTTCCAGCCCGTGAGGGGGAAGCGCAGCTCGTAGGCCAGCTTCGAGACGAAGATCCGGTCGCCCTCGAGCACCGTGGGCTTCATGGAGCCGGTCGGGACGTCGTGCCAGTCCGCCACCGCCGAGCGGAAGGGAGCCACGATCAAGACCGCGAGCAAGAGCGGCTTCAGCCAGGCGCGCGCGAACTCGCGCGCGCGCCCGCGCACGCCGCCTGACGAGCGCCGCGCCTCCGCAGCGGCGGAGCGCTCGCTCGAGTCGGAGTCGTCGCGAGTGGCCTTGGGGTTCGGGGTGGATCGACTCACCTGGGCTGCTCCCCTCCTCCGGTGACCTCAGGGTGCCAGGCCCAGGCAGCTCTGGCAAGTTGACGAGGCGAGCGCGCTCGCGGTTCCGTATGCTCGCGGCGGTGACGCACTCCCCCGAGCAAGCGCGCGCAGCCCTCGAGCTGCTCAGCGACCTCCGCCTCCGCACGGCCCCCCACACGAGCGCCGCGCGAATGCTCAACACGGAGCTGCGCCAGACCTTCCGAGTCAAGCGCCCCGCGGACGCCCTGGCCCTCTTCCCCATCGCCCTCGGCCAGCGGCCCGGCGACGCCCTCGTGACCCAGGCCCTGCTCGAGTGGTCGCTGGCCCTCGGCCTGCACGCGGCGATCAACCTGGCCGACCTCAAGGCCACCCGGCAGGCGCTGGGCGAGCTGGTGACCCACCTCCCGGCCTGCGAGGGGCGAGCGGGCGCCGTGTTCGCCTGGTCCCGGCGAGCCCGCGACGTGACGGAGGCCATGGCTGCGCTCGTCGGTCGCTCGCCGGTCATGGACGAGCTGCGCACGCAGACCTGGCGGGCGGTGTTCACCGACGACGTGCGCAAGGCCCTCGCCCTGCGGGCCCCCCACCGGCTCTCGGTCCTGATCACCGGGGAGCCGGGGACCGGCAAGGAGATCGTGGCGCGCACGATCGCCGCAGGCCGCGGCCCCCTCGACCCCGAAGGCGAGGAGCCGGGCCCCTACGTCGCGATCAACATCGCCTCCCTGACACCTGCCCTGGCCAGCTCCGACCTCTTCGGACACGTGCGAGGAGCCTTCACCGGATCGACCCAGGACCGCCGCGGCCTCTTCCACGCCGCGTCGGGCGGCGTGCTCTTCCTCGACGAGATCGGCGACGCCTCGGCCGAGGTCCAGGTCCGCCTGCTGCGCACCCTCCAGGAGGGCACGGTCCGACCCGTCGGCTCCGACGAAGAGCGCCGGGTCGAGGTCCGCGTGCTCGCCGCGACCAACCGCGACCTGGCTCGCCCCGAGGCGGG
>CALDQK010000811.1 GCA_937911525.1 uncultured bacterium | reverse complement strand
GCCCCTCGCACGCAAGCATCTAGGAAGAAGCGGCGCAGCCGCGCTCTTCCTAGCTAGCAAGGCGCCCTCACTAAGTTCGCCTTCGAACTCGCAGCGCCCCCTTCGCAGACCCTCCCCCTCCCGCACCGGAGCAAGCCCCTCGCACGCAAGCATCTAGGAAGAAGCGGCGCAGCCGCGCTCTTCCTAGCTGAGGAACACGTAGAGGAAGATCACGAAGAGCGAGCCCAGGATCACGACCGCGAGCGTGGCGCCCATGCCGATCATGATCCCCTGGCGGTGGCGCTCGGCGGCGCGGCGGACCTTCCCGACGAGCTGGTTGCTCCCCCGCACGCCCTTGCCTTCGAGCAGGCTGACGACGTCGGCCCGCAGCGCGGCCACGCTCTCGTAGCGGCGGCTGGCCTTCTTCTCGAGGGCCTTCATGCAGATCGCGTCGACGCCCGCGGGCAGGTCCTTGGCCATGGACGAAGGCAGGGGCGGATCGTGGGTCAGGATCTTGTTGCCGACCTCGCCCGCGCTCTGGCCCGTGAAGGGCCGCTGCCCGGTGGCGAGCTCGTAGAGCACGACGCCGAGGGCGAACACGTCCGTCTTGGGCCCGACCTTGGTGGCGTCGGCGACTTGCTCGGGCGACATGTAGTAGGGGGTCCCGAGGGCCGAGCCGGTCATGGTCAGCGCTGAGGCGGCGTCGGTCAGCTTGGCCAGGCCGAAGTCGAGGACGTGAGCCTTGAGCTCGCTGTCGATCAGCACGTTGCCCGGCTTGAGGTCGCGGTGCACGACGTCGTGCTCGTGGCTGTGGGCGATCGCGGCGCAGATCTGGGCGAAGAGCTCCAGGCGCTGGAGGTGGTCGAGCTGATCCTCGCGCAGGATCTGGCTCAGCTCGACGCCCTCGACGTAGTCCATCACGTAGTAGTCGAAGTTGCCTTCGCGCCCGTAGCCGTGGACCTTGACGATGTTCTCGTGCTCGAGGCGCTGCAGGGCGTCGATCTCGCGGCGGAAGCGCTCGCGCCGCTTGGCCTGGCTGCCGCGCGCGCGCAGGCGGAGCACCTTGAGCGCGTAGTCGGCGCCGCTGGTCGCGTGCCGGCCGCGGAACACGGTCCCCATGCCGCCCTGGCCGATCACCTCGATCAGCTCGAACTCGCCGAGGTGCGAGCCGACCCGCGGGCCGCTCTCGTCGCTGCCCTCGCCGTCTCCCGAGCCGGAGCCCGAGCCCGAGCCGAAGAGCGCGTGGGTGTCGCTGGGCGGCGGCGTGGCGTGGCTGCTGGGGTCGCCGGCGGTCGAGGGGACCGCGCTCTGCTGGCCGCTCCAGCTGGCCGTGGGGTCGAAGCTCTCGGCAGACGGCGGCTCAGCAGGCGCCGGCTTGGGCGGCATCAGCAGCCCGGGCGGGCGCTCGAGCTCGGGGAAGGTCAGCTCCTCGATCGAGGTCGAGACGTCGATCGGCGGCGGCCCTTCGCCGTCGGGGGGCAGGACCTCGTCGAAGCCGACCGTGCGGCCCCCGGGCGAAGGGATCACCTCGTTGAAGCCCATGGTCCCGCCGAACGGACCCGGAGCCGGGATCACCTCGTTGAAGCCCATGGTCCCGCCGGCTCTGCCGCCAGGCGCTGGGATCACCTCGTTGAAGCCCATGGTCCTGCCGGCCCGACCGCCGGGCGAGGGGAGCACCTCGTCGAAGCCCATGGTGCTCCCGCCCAGGCCTCGCTGGCCCGGCGAGGGGAGCACCTCGTCGAAGCCCATCGTGCTCCCGCCCAAGCCCCCACCCCGCTGCCCGCCACCCCGCTGCCCGCCACCCCGCTGACCTGGGGCGGGGAGCACCTCGTCGAAGCCCATCGTGCTCGCCGGCTGTGGCGACGGCGCGGGCGAGCGCTGGGCCGCCGCGCGGGCGGCCGCGGCTTGCTCGGCGGCCTTGCGCACCTCGGGCAGCGAGATCCGCATGCTGCCGAAGGACTCGACGTCCTGCTTGGCCGTGAGCGAGGAGGCGTCCTTGCCGAAGGGGTGCACGAGCTCGAGTTGCTCGGCCGCCTCGCGGCTGATCACGCGGCGATGGCTGAGGAGCTGGGTGAAGCTGCCGAAGAAGCCCTGCTTGAGGTAGCCGGTGTAGGCCTCGTAGTGCTTGCGCAGGGTCTCCTTGTCCGCGACCTCGAACTCGATGAGGTAGCGGGACACGGAGCGCGCGTGCTGGATGCATCCCTCGATGTCCACACGCGCAGGTTGGTCAGCCCGTGCCGATTGTGCAAGCCCTGCCTAGCCCACCATTTGCTTGCGGACCGACCACACGAAGCCGTCGTACCAGAAGTGCATGATCGAGACGACGAGGGCCACGCTGGTGATCAGATGGCTCGATTCGCCCAGGGTCTTGGTCACGACGCCGTAGAGCCCGGTGACCCAGATCAGGGAGCTGAGGGCGAAGGCGCTCGCGACCCGCCCCTCCGGCAAGCGCAGCAGGCGGCGCAGGTTCTGACCCTCGGCCCACCACACGATCCCGAAGTACTGGAGCGCGTGGAAGAAGTTCATGACGAAGAAGGCCTCGCCGAAGGCGTTGAAGCCCCAGGCGAAGAGCGAGCAGAGGCCCGTCGAGACGAGCAGGACCACCTTCTGCCAGGAGACGCGGTAGCCCGCCCGCGCGTAGCGCACGTAGGCGCCCACATAGGCGAGGAGGAAGGCGCCGCCGCCCAGGGCCAGCAGGTAGGTCAGCGGGCGCTGGTGGCTGTCGGCGTAGGCCGGGACGTGGTCGAAGAGGGCGGTCAGGGTGCGGGTGTAGGCGACCGAGGCCTGCAGGTGCGGCAGCAGCGCGGCGCCCGCGAAGATCGGCCCCATGTAGAGGAGCAGGTTGAGCGCCATGTCCCAGCGCCGCCCGAGCTCGGCCTCGTTCCCGCGCCGCTGGTCGTAGATCCGCCCCAGGCCGAAGGTCTGCAGGCTCGAGTGGTAGACGTCCCACCAGATCGAGAGGACCGCGACCGCGATCATGAGCGCCTTGCTCGCGTAGACGCAGGCGAAGAGCAGCAGCGGCGCGAGCACGAAGCGGAGCCGGTGCTGGCGGAACACCTCCTGGTTGAGGTGACTGCGCGCGAAGACCAGGAGCAGGTGCGCGGCCACGAAGGCGCCGATGAAGAACACCGGCACCGGGGCGCGGTAGCCCCACGCCTCGACCTGCCAAGCGCCCAGCCCGCTGGCCTGGATCCCGGCGCCGAGCGCCAGCGCCAGGAGCGGCGAGCCGATGAAGAGGACGAGGTCGTAGGCCGGGCCTGCGATCCAAGGAGAGCGGCTGGCGTCGCCGCTGGCGGCGGAGGGCGCGCCCTCCGCCACTACTGCTGCGGCACCAGCATGTATTGGTCCTTGTGACCCGGCACGCGCTTGAGCCGGCCCTTCTCGCAGAGCTGCTCCCAGATCTCCTTGGGGAAGCCGTCCGGCGGACGGATCCCCACGATCGCGCTCTGCTTGCCCGAGCTGAAGGCGCCGCCGATCCGCGACTCGTCGTCGCGGCGGGCCAGCTTGAGCCGCTTCTTGAAGGCCTTCAGGGCCCGCTTCAGCTCTTCCTTGCTCGCCTGGCCCGCTTCGGGGGTCGTCTCTTCGTCCGCCATGGCAGCCTCCCGTCCGGCAGTGTGCCGCGGATCATACGCCGCTCAGGCGGCTTCGCGCCCCGGCAGGACGCGCAGGGTCGGCGCCTCCTCCGCGGCGGCGGGCCCCTCGAGGGCGGCCAGGATCCGCTCCACCACGCCCAGGGTCAGGCGGCTCTTGCGGCGCAGCAGCTTGCCGACCGAGCTGGTCGAGGCGTAGCCGAGCTGCTCGGCCACGACCGCGCGCCCGGAGCTCTCCACCGCGGCCTCGACCAGCGCCAGCGCGCGGCGCGAGACCTCCTCGCTGGCGCGCCGACGATCCCCGCCCTGAGGCGGGCTCGGGGGCGCCTGGTCCGCGCCCTCGGCCGCGGCCGGAGCGCCCTCGCTCACGGACTCGATCACGAGCAGCGCCTCGACGAGGGCCACCAGCTGCTCGGCCAGGACCCAGTCCGCGAGCGCGTTGCCGTGGTGCCGCCCGCGGTGCAGGTAGAGCCGGTAGGCGATCTGAGTGGTCAAGCTGGCGCGGTCTTCGGGGTTCATGGTTTCTCCTTATCTCCCCCTTCGGCAGCCCGCGTCTTTATCTGCAGCCAAAGTGCCGCCCTTGGCGTCCTCTTCACGGCAGCGCTAGGTTGGACGAGTGCAAGTCGGGACCTACCAGGTCGTCGAAGAGCTGGGCCGGGGCGGCATGGGGGTCGTCTACCGGGCGGTGGATCAGCGCACCGGTCGGGAGGTCGCCCTCAAGCACATTCAGGCGGGGAGCTGGGCCGACGAGCCGGGCCGCCTCGCGGCGCGCCTCGGGCGCGAGCTCGAGGCGCTGAGCCGCCTCGACCACCCCGGAATCGTCAGCGCGCACGACGCGGGCTGGGTCAGCGGCCGCTTCTTCGTCGCGATGGAGCTCGTCGAGGGCGAGACCCTCGCCCAGCGCCTGGCCGACGAGGGGCCCTACGAGCCGCGCGCCGCCGCGGAGCTGATCCTCGACCTCGCCGACGCGGTCCAGCACGCGCACCAGCGCGGGGTGCTCCACCGCGACATCAAGCCCGAGAACGTCCTGATCGACCGCGAGGGGCGAGCGCGCCTGACCGACCTCGGCCTGGCCCAGCTCGAAGACCAGCAAGCCCGCCTGACCCGGACCGGCGCCGCGGTCGGGACGCCCGGCTACTGCGCCCCCGAGCAGCTCGGCAGCTCTGCGATCACCAGCCCGACCGTCGACGTCTACGGCCTGGGCGCCACGCTCTACGCCGCCCTGACCGGTCACGCCCCCTTCGAGGCCCCCTCGACCTACGAGGTCGCCGTCCTGACCGTCGAGCGCAAGCCCGTCCCCCCCAGCCAGCACCCCGCAGGACCCAGCGACGCCTCCCTCGACCGGATCTGCCTGCGCTGCCTCTCCAAGGAGCCGGGCGAGCGCTTCTTCAGCCCCGGCGCCCTGGCCGAGGAGCTCGAGCGCTACCTGGAGGGGCCCCCGGGCCGCGCGCTGCCGATCGGCGCGCTCGCCGGCGTGGGGGGAGTGTTGCTCCTCCTCGCCGCGTTCTACCTGCTGATCCGCCCTGGCCCCGCCTCCGAGCACGCGCGCGCGCGTCCGAGCGCGAGCGCGCGCCCGAGCGCGAGTCCGAGCGCGAGCGCGCGTCCGAGCGCGAGCCGGACGCCCCCTCTCGTGCGGCCGACCTCCAGCCGACCCCCTCGCTCGCCGGTGCCCGAGGTGTTCATCGACGTCAACCCGCCGGCGCCGGACCGGGGGGTCGCGGTCTCGCGGCCGGAGGACCTCGCCAGCCTGGGCCCGATCGCCGAGCTCTTCTGGCGCTCGCGCAACGACTGGAGCTTCTCTCGCCGCCCTGACGGCTTCGTGATCCTGAGCCACCCCAAGCCCAACTCCCTCAGCCACGTCTACGTCGAGCGCGCGCGCGCGGACCGCCTGCGCGCGAGCGTGGAGATCGAGTCGCGCCCCGGGCCGGCGGGAGCGGGCCGAGCCCTCGGGGCGCTGCTCTACGGCGACCTCGAGCGCCGCAACTACCTGATCGCGGGCTTCGACCGCGCCGGCAAGTTCGTCGTCCTGCAGCGCACCCCCCAGGGCCTGCAGCCGCGCGTCTCCTCCGGCCCGCCGCCGCCCGGCGCCTATCGAGTGGGAGTGCGAGAGCTCCCGGGCCAGCGCGTCGCGGTCGAGGTCGACGGGCGCCAGCGGCTCAGCCTGGGAGGGATCGCCACCCCCCGCGCGGTGGTCGCCCTCGGCGTGCTCGGCGAGATCGGGTTCGCGTTCCGCGGGTTCAGGATCAGCTACGGGCAGCGATGAGCCCTGACCCCGACTCCTCCAGCCCGCAAGACGCCTCCCCGCCCGCCGAGGCCGGGGAGGCCCCGATCGTGGCCCGCTGCCTGCACTGCAACGAGCGCACCGAGCACCCGCGGGCGGAGGCCGGTCGCAAGATCGACTGCCCTGCCTGCGGGGCGCCCCGCAGGATCCCCGACCTCGAGCGGGCCCGCGCCCGCGCCGAGGCGGTGAGCGAGGGCACCAAGCGCGAAGAGCTCCAGCGGGTCGAGCGCCGCTTCGCCCTCGGCACGCTCGTCTTCGCCGCCTCCTTGCTGACCCTGGCGATCGCGCTCCAGCTCCTGGGCGAGGGGCAGGCCGGGGTCCTGGCCAGCGCCCGCCGCGTCCGCCTCGCCCTCGGCGCGGTCGGCGGCGCCTTCCTCGGCTGCGGCCTCGGCTTCGGGCTGACCCGCCAGCTGCTCTTCGCCTACCTGGCCGCCCTCGGCCTGGCCCTGATCGCCTTCTCGCCCGTGCTCTTGATCCCCGTGCTCGCGCTCGAGCAGCAGGCCGCGCTCTCCCCAGGGGCGATCGTCGCCCTGCTGGCGCTGCCCCTCGTCGCGCTGGTCCCGCTCCACGACGTCCTGACCCTGGCTCGCCAGCGGGACGAGTAGATTGGGCGCCCATGTGCGGCTTCGTCGTGATCCTCAACCGCGACCCCCAGCGCCCCGTCGACGAGGCGCTGCTGGGCCGCATGACCGACGCCCTCAGCCACCGCGGCCCTGACGACCGCGCCCTCGAGCTGCGCGGCCACGTCGGCTTCGGCTTCCGCCGGCTCTCGATCCAGGACCTCTCCGCGGCCGGGCGCCAGCCCATGACCCGCGCGGGTCGGACCTTGGTGTTCAACGGCGAGATCTACGACTTCCAGGCCCGCCGGCGCGAGCTCGAGGCGCGCGGCGAGCGCTTCAGCGGACGCAGCGACGCGGAGGTCCTCCTGGCCAGCCTGGTCGCCGAGGGCGTCCAGCCAGCCCTGGAGCGCGCGCGCGGCATGTTCGCGCTGGCGACCTGGGACGGCGAGCGGCTGATCCTGGCGCGCGACCGCGCCGGCCAGAAGCCGCTCTACGTATGGCAGGGGCCGGAGCGGATCGTGGCGGCCTCCGAGCTCAAGGCGCTCCTGGTCGACCCCACCCTCGAGCGCCGGATCGACCCCCGCGCTCTGGCCGGCTACTTGACCTTCCTGACCGTGCCCGAGCCGCACGCCGCGATCGCGGGCGTCGAGAAGCTGGTGCCCGGGACGCTGCTCGAGCTCGACCGCGTCGGGCGCGAGGTGCGGCGCGCGCGCTACTGGGACCCGGTCCAGGTCAGCAGCCGCGGCGCGCCGCGCGAGTCGCTCGAGCAGGCCGGAGCCCGCGTGCGCGGCCGCCTCCAGGAGGCGATTCGCACCCACCTCGTGGCCGACGTCCCCGTCGGGGCCTTCCTCTCAGGGGGGATCGACTCGGCGGGCGTCGCCGCCCTGGCCCAGGCCGAGCTGCGTCGCCGCGGCGACGGGCCGCTCAAGACCTTCTGCGTCGCCTTCCGCGGCTCGCCCCTCGACGAGTCGGAGCTGGCGGCCCGC
>CALDQK010000810.1 GCA_937911525.1 uncultured bacterium | reverse complement strand
TGGCGGGCAGGCGAAGCAGTCACTCGAGAAGCGCTGGCTACGCTTCGTTCCTCGAGGCTGAGATCGCAGATCTTGCCGATCTCCTCTCCTTCCTCACTTCTTGGTTTCTTCGTAAGGCGCCACGTCCAACTGCCTCCGACCGTCCTCGCGCCGCTCGGAGGCTAGGCCCGAGATTGTGGAGAGTTCGCGTTCCTGAGCTGGAACGGGAAAACTCGAAAACTGGAAAGCGCGGTGGCTGCTCGGCGGAGCTGCCTGCTTCCAGTTTTCCAGTTTTCACCGTTCATTGTCTCGATCGAGAGGGAGCTGTCGCAACAGCGACAGCCCACCCACCCCCCCATCTTCCCCTCCGGAAAGACCGCGAGCGTCGCTCGAGGAGAGCGACGCTCGCAGTGACACCAGCAACAGAAGGAAGAGACATGCGCCACTCGGCGCACTACTTCTGTATGTCGGAGACGCTAAGGATCTAGGTGGAGTAGGTATCTAGGTTGATCGTGCCTCCCCGACGTCCCCACGCAGGGGAGGCACCTGAGTCGTTCCCGCTGGATCGTTCCAGCTCAGCCCCGGGCCGGCCCATGGCCGGCCCAGAGCCGGACCCGCTTAGCGGGTGCCCTCGACGACAATGTCGTCGACGAACCAGCCCGAGCGCTGGTTGGCGCCGTCCGCCTTGAACTCGAAGGCGATCGTGACCTTGTCGCCGACGAAGGCCGCCAGGTCGAACTCGGTGCGGAGCCAGCTGCCGCTGAAGCCGGTGAAGCCCTCGGCGGGCGAGAACACGCCGGCCTGCAGGTAGCCGCCGGTGGGACGGAGCAGGTAGTAGGTCTGGCCGCCGTCGGGGCTAATGATCACGCGGCCCGCGTCCATGCCGTCCGTGTCGAAGAACTGGTTGAAGCGGAGCTTCGCGGTCTTGGCGCTGCTGAGGTCGATCTCACGGGTGAGCAGGTAGCCGTGGGCGTTGGCCGCGTAGCTGCCCGAGGTGAGGCCGGTGCCGCCGAGCCACTGGCCCGAGGTGGGAGCCGAGGGACCCGCAGCAGCGTTGGGACGAGCGGCCTCCCAGACGCCACCCTGCTGGCTGAGGCTCAGGGACGCGCCCTCGAAGTCCTCGCTGTAGAAGACCGTGTTGCTGCTGCCCGCGGTGCTGCCAGGAGCGGTGCTGCCAGGAGCGGTGCTGCCGGGAGCGGTGCTGCCAGGAGCGGTGCTGCCGGTGCTGGGGGTGGTGCTGCCGGTGCTGCCGGTCGAGGCCGGGGTGCTGGCGGGAGCGTCCTTGATCTCGAAGAACTTGCCGCGGCTGGTCTTGGTGTAGGCCTCGATCGTGAGGTCACCCGAGGTGGCGTTGCTGGGCACCCGGACGAGCATGACGCTCAGGTTGCCGAGGAAGGGCACGCTCTGGGTCGTGATCCCACCAATGATCGTGGCCTGCTCGCCGTTGAAGCGGACGGTGTTGTCCTTGGCGGGGCGAGCGAAGTTGCGACCGAGGATCGAGACGATTCCGCCGCGCTTGGCGCGCTTGGGCAGGGTGAAGACCACCGAGGGGGTCGGCGCCGAGGCCAGGTCGATCTTGAAGTTCTTGGCGGGCGAAGACTGACCCTTGCTGATCACGATCACGTCGCCGGTCTGGGCGCCCTGGGGCACCTCGACCACCAGGGTCTGGACCGCGCCGAGGATCGGGAGGCGCTTGATCTTCAGGTCGAAGAGCACCTTGCCCATGGCGCCGCCCTGGAACATGACCTGGTTGTCCTGCTTCTTGTCGGCGAAGTTCTGGCCGGCAATGGTGATCAGGTCACCGGGCTTACCCTTGGTGGGCAGGATCGCCATGATCCGCGGCGGGGGAGCGGTGGGAGCGGTCGGACCGACGGGGCCGATCGGGGTGCCCACGGCGGGGGTGCTGGGGAGCGCGGCGGGCTTGGTGCCGGGAGGCGCCGTCGGCGAGTACTCCTCAGCGGTCTGCAGGGTGCCGGCGCTGCCGTAGCCACCCACGATCAGGACGTTGCCGTTGCTCAGCAGCGTCGAGGTGTGGTCGCGGCGGGCGGTGACGATCGAGCCCATGGGGATCATCTCGTCGGTGGCCGCGTCGTAGGCCTCGACCGCGCTGCTGGGGCCGCTCTGGTCCGCGCCGCCGACCGCCAGGATCCGCGTGTCGCGCATGACCGTCGCGGTGAGGGCCTCGCGGGCCGTCGCCAGGGCGGCGTTCAGGTTGCTCCAGCTGTTGCTCGAGGGATCGTAGCTCTCGGCGCTGGCCTCGGCCTGGGCGCCGTTGTTACCGCCCAGGGCGATCGCCTGGCCGCTGTCGCTCAGCGCGAGGGCCGAGCCGTAGCGGTCGATCGAGAGGCCGCCGCCAGCGCTGCTGAAGGCGTTGCTGGCCGGATCGAAGATCTCGGCGCCGGCGGGCGAGACCGAGAGGCGGGCCGCGCTGAAGTTCTGCAGGCCGCCCTGGATCAGGATCTTGCCGTTGGGCAGCAGCACCGCGTTGGCGCCGGCGCGGTCCTCGGCGAGCTTGGTCGCGAGGGGCAGGAAGGCGTTGTTCGCCACGTCGTAGACCTCAGCCGAGGTCAGCGAGCCCTGCGCGTTGGCGCCGCCGGCCACCAGGACGAACTCCGAAGTTCCCTGACGGAAGGCCACGGCCACGTGGCCGCTGCGCGCCGTGTTCATGGCCGGACCGGGCTGCACGCTGCCCGAGACGGGGTCGACGATCTCGGCGGTGTCGAGCACCTGGTTGCCGCTGGCGTCGGCCTGGCCGCCAATGACGAGCAGCTTGCCGTTGCTCAGCAGCGTGGCCGAGTGGCCCTTGCGGCCCTGGGCCAGCTTGCCGACCGTGCCCCAGGAGCCGTTGTTGTAGCGCTCGATCGTGTCGACGACCGCGCCCTGGTTCTCGCCGCCCACGACGAGCACGCCGTTGGGGGTCGAGGTCGCCGTGTGCTCACCGCGGGGGGTGACCATGGCCGACTGCTTAATGGTCGCGCCCATGACGGCGGTGTTGACTGCGGTGTTGACGCTCGCGGTGGTGGCGGGCGCCGCGGTCGAGCTCGAGTCGCTCTTCTTATCCGAGCTGCAGCCCGTGGCGAGGGCGGCGACCATGGCCAGGGCCAGTCCCGAGCTCAAAGCGCGCCGCATGTTCCGGTTGGTGAAACTCACTGTTGTCTCCTTCTTTGTTGTGCTGGTGCGCGTCTCAGACGCGTTGAGGATCTCTTGAGCAAGGGCGTGCCCAATCGATGGCTCAATCGACGCAACTCTCGTTTCAGGAGTGGGATGCACCTCAAGTGGTTCGTCTCGGCTACAGTGCGACGCGATACGGATGCGTCTCTCTTCCGATTAATGGGTGGGAGCAGCCCTCCAGATCTGGGTGATTCCAGCTGGATCCACAACCCACCTATCCCAAAGGACTCACAGCGTTTGCGACGCGGTGCGTCGTCCCGTAAGCGCCTCAGGTCACGTCGACCCTGGACCCGGGGGAGTGGTCGGGTGACGTCGCCAGGCGGACGGAATATGGAGTTAGGGGGCCCTCAAGCCTTGTTGATGCCCCATGGGTCGAATCCCAGGGATCGGGAGGCCGCTCAAGGCTGCTTTCGCGGCCCAAGACCGGGGACGAGGCTGAGGGATCGGGAGGAAGGGCGCCCCCCACCCAAGCGGTCGAGGCCACACAGCTCGCAGCACCAGCGCCTGGTGCTCTCGCGGGCCCAGGATGGGGGGTCTGCCGGGCGCAGCCCCCCAGCTACTCGTAGTCGAAGATGAGGAGCTGGTCGGCGACGCGAATCTCGTCGCCGGACTCGAGGATCGCCTGGTCGGCGACGGGCTCCCGGTTGAGGGTCACGCCTTGGGCGTCGGGGCCAACGTTGTAGAGACGGTAGCCGTCGGAGGTCCGAGTGATCAGGGCGGCCTTGCGAGGGTTGCCGGCCGCGAGCCGGAGCTCGCAGGAGTGGCTCTGCCCGATCTGGAAGCCGTGGCTGATGAAGGAGCGGACCTCTTGTCCCCCCCGGAAGAAGACCACGAAGCCACGGGGCGCCCGCCAGGGCGCCTTGAGGTCTGGCGGGGTGTCCCCTGAGAGGTAGCCGCCCATCCGCTGCGCGGGAATGGAGGAGCGCCGTTGGGACTGCGTGGCTTGGAGTGGCGCCTCGACGACGGGGGGGTCGTAGGGGCCCGGCTCGCGCGGAGCTTCGTAGGGGTTGGGCTCCTCCTCCACCGGCAGGGGCTCGGGCTCCACCGGGGGCGCCGCGCTGGGGGCCTCGACCACGACAAGGGGCTCGGCGGTGGGCTCGGCCTCGTCGCGATCGTGGCTGGCCGTCGGGGGCGGGGCGCTGGGGTCCCACTCGACCCGGAGATGGAAGCGCTCGGAGAGGACGAACTCGTCTCCGGGCTCGAGCTCGACCTCGTCGCCGACCTCGCGCCCGTCGTGAACGGTGGAGTTGGTCGCCGAGAGGGCGGCCAGGAAGACCTGGCTGCCGCGGCGGCGCAGCTCGGCGTGGCGGCGCGAGACGATGGGGTTGTCGATCTGGATCGCGTTGCCGCTGGCGCGGCCGATGGTCGAGACCTCTTCCTCGAGCCGGTACGTGCTCAGGGTCACCCCTCGCGACGAGACCACGACCTCGAGGGTGGAGTCGGCCCCGGGGAGAGCCGCCGGCTCGGGCGCGGCGACCTGCTCCTGGAGGAAGCCAGGCAGGGCGGTCACGGGCTGAACCGTCGCCGTGTCACCTCCTGGCGGCTCGCTGGCGCAGGCGCGGGGCCCGAGGGGGGGCTGGCCCGCCAGCGCCAGGATGAGGTCCGATCCGAGGGCGGCGGGGTCGGCGTAGCGCTCCGCCGGGTCGGCCTGGGTGAGCCAGGAGACGATGGAGGCGGTGGCCTCGCTGGCGTCCGAGCCCTGCTCGCGGGGGTCTCCGACCGAGTCGCCCTGGGGCGGGCTCCCTGTCAGGAGCTGATAGAGGCACACGCCGAGGGCGTAGAGGTCGCCCGCGAGGGTAGGGCCTTCTTCGTCGACCTCAGGAGCTCGATAGGGAGCTAGGGGGGGTGAGTAGCCGGGGCCTCCGGGCACGCAGCCGCCCAGGCCGGTCAGGCGCGGGGTCCCGTCCAGGTCGACCACCACGCTCTCGAGGCTCAGCTGCCCGTGGACCAGCCCCTCGCCCGCGACGAGGATCAGGACCTCGCACAGCTGCTGGCAGACCGTCAGCGCGTCGGCCTCGGGGAAGTGCCCGTCGATCTCGAGCATTCGGGCCAGGCTCAGGCCTTCGACGTGCTCCCAGACCCCGTAGACCAGACCCTGGTCCTCGCCGACCTCGAGCAGGGCGGCCAGTCCGGGGTGGCGCACCTGCCTCGCGTGCTCGAGGTTCTGGAGCAGGGCGGCGCGGGCGTCGTCGTTGGGGTAGAGGGCGGGGTCGAGGACCTGGACGAGGAGCTCTGCGTCCTCGCCGGGGCGTTTGGCCTTGGCGGAGACGACGGTGCCGTTCTCGCCCAGCACGTCGAGGGCTTGAAAGCCCGTGAGGGAGACCGCGCCAAAGCGGGTCTCGAGGACCTGGTTGTCGGCTGAGTCGGGCAGACCCTGCCCCCTTCCAGCCCCGATCCTAGCGCTTCGACCTGGCTCGCGGGAGTCGCTTTGATCCCAACCAATGGGGGGATCAGTAGGCGAGCGGCGCTGGCCGCGCTAGCCGCCAAGGGTGCGGGGATCTACAGCTCGAGCTGGCGGACGAAGTTGTAGAGGACCGAGCCCTCGAGGAGCGTGATCTGGGTCGAAGCCAGGAAGGCGCTCTGCCCGGGCTCGATCGGGTAGCTCTCGCGGGGGATCAGTCGCTCACCGTCGAGGTAGGTCCCGTTGGTCGAGCCCGAGTCGGTCAGCGTCCAGGCGCCGCTGGAGGGGTCCTGGCTCAGGTAGGCGTGGAACTTCGACAGGTCCGTGGCGTTCACGATGATGTCGTTGTTCTTGGCCCGCCCGATCGTGATCATGTGGGTGAAGGGGTTGGCGCCCCGCTTCCGGGCCCGGATCAACTCGAGCCCCAGGATCGGGGCCGCGGCAGCCTGCTGAAGGAGCGGGCCCGTCCCGTCGGCCATGGTCAGGAACTGGGCCGAATCTGGATTGCCGGGCGCCTCGAGCACGCCGACCGCGATGACGAGGAAGGGATACTTCGCCAGGAAGGTCGCTTCGTCGAGGCCTTCCGTGGTGGTCGGGACGTAGTCGAGCTGCTCCAGCATCAGGCTGCGGAGTCTACTGTCTACCTCCGTCGATCCCAGGGGGATTTTGGGACGTAAGCGGCTTTTCGTCGCAACTTCACGCAGCAGAAGGGCGCCGGAAGGCAGCCTTGTGCCGGATCTGGCACGTAGAGACAAGAGTCCGAGCAGCAAGCTACTTAGCCAGGATCCTTGGCGCCCAACAGCTTGAGCAGCTTCGGCGGCAGCTTCAGCCCCACCTGCGGCATCAGGAAGAGCATCCCGCACACGCACATCATTCCGACCAGCGCGCCCACGCCGAAGGAGAGCCAGCTGAAGCCTGTCGGGACGTAGATCTTCTCGGGCTCGAGGGGAGCGGGCGTCTCCTTGGGGCGCCAATCCTGGATCGCGTTCGGGTCCTCGGCGCGCTTGAGCTTGTCGAGGATCAGCTTGGCCGAGCGCGGGCGCATGTTCGGCGAGTTGGCGAGGAGCTGCATGATCAGCTCGCTCAGGCTCTCGGGGAAGTCGGCGTTGAACTGCTGGATCGGCGCCGGGTCCTGATTGCGCTGCTGGTAGACGACCGCCTGGATGTTGTCGCCGGTGTAGGGCGGGTGGCCGGTGGCGGCGTGATAGAGGGTCGCGCCCAGGCCGTAGAGGTCGGCCCGCTCGTCGACCAGCGAGGGGTCGTCCAGCACCTCGGGCGCCATGTAGGCCGGCGTGCCGCCGGGGAGGTCGTCGAGGTAGAGCGAGTCCTCGTCGAGGTCGAGCTCCTCCTCCTCTTCCTTCTTGGCGATGTGGGCCAGCTGGATCCCGCCCTTGGTGTAGGCGGCCTTCTTCTTCTCGCGCTCGGCCGGGATCGAGAGGCCGAAGTCGATCAGGCACACGCCCGCGTCCGGCTCCTCGGCGTAGTTTCCGCGCAGCATCACGTTGGCGGGCGTCACGTCACGGTGGACGATCCCCGCCTCCTTGATCGCCTTGAGCGCCTGGCACATGCCGTGGGCCACGCGCCGGACGAGGTCGGGCTCGAGGAAGCCCTTCTTGGCGATCAGCTGCGCGAGGGAGAGGCCCTTCTCGAGCGAGAGCGCGATGTAGGCCTGGCCGGCGTCGGCGCCGAAGTCCTTCACGTCGTAGGTGTTGTGAGAGCGAACCCGCTTGGCCAGCTTGGCCTCGTTGTGGAAGCGGCGCACGTCCTTGATCCGGTCCTGGGGCGAGCGCCCCGGCGCCGGCGGCAAGATCTTGAGCGCGACCTCTTCGCCGCTCTTCTCGGCCAAATAGACCGCGCCCATGCCGCCGGCGCCCAGCACGCGCTGGATCGTGTAGCCGCCGATCTCGGTGCCCTTGGGCAAGGCGCCCGCGACCTCGACCTGCTCCTCCTCGTCCTCGAACTTGTGGATCTCGTTCAGCTCGTCGAGGAGCGCCTCGATCGTCTGGGGGCGATCCTTGCGCTCGATCGCCATCACGCGCATCACGTAGTTGGCGAGGTCGTCGGGGACCTCGGAGCGGATCGCGCGCGGGTCGGGGCGCGGGTCCTCGCAGTGGGCCGCGATGACCTCGCTGACCGAGCTCTTGGGGAAGGGGAAGCGCCCCGTGAGGAGCACGTAGAGCATCGCGCCGAGGGAGTAGATGTCGGTGCGGCCGTCGACGGTCTCGCCCTTGGCCTGCTCGGGCGACATGAAGTGCGGCGTGCCCATGACCTGGCCCGGGCGCGTCAGGAGCATCGAGTCCTCGTCGCGGCGCGCGAGGCTGAAGTCGGTGATCTTGACCTCGTTCTTGCTGTTGACGAGCACGTTCTCGGGCTTGAGGTCGCGGTGGATGACGCCGGCCCGGTGAGCGGCCTTCATGCCGCGGCAGGTCTGCACGAACCAGTCGATGGCCTGCTCGATCTCGAAGGGCTCGCCCTTGCGCTTCTTGAGCAGGTCGTGCATCGCGCCGCCGTCGACGAACTCCATCGCGATGTACTGGCCCAGGCCCTCCTGGTTGCCCATCTCGTAGAAGTGCACGACGTTGGGGTGGTCGATCCGCTCGACGGCCTTGGCCTCGCGCATGAAGCGCGCCCGCACGCGCTTGCTCTTGCCGAGGCGCTGGTGGAGCACCTTGATCGCCACGATCTGGCCGTCGATGCCCACGCCCTTGAACACCTGGCCCATGGCGCCCTTGCCGAGCATCCCCATCACGCGGAAGCTGCCGATCTTCTCGATCTCGTCGGAGCCCTGCGCCTTGCCTTGCCGCTGCGTCTGCTGCTTGGGCTTCTGGCCGCCGAGTGCGTCGCGCATGCCGCCGCGCCGCGGGCCGCGCGGACCAGGCCGCTGGCCGGGGCCGCTGGGGCCGCTGGGCCGCTGCGGGGGAGGTGCCGGGCGCTGGGGCGCCGGCCGCGAGGGGGGCGCGAAGCCACCGGGAGGCCCGCCTGCCTCGAGCTGCGTCTCGGCCTGACGCTGAGCCGTCCCGAAGGGTGCCGGCGGGGCGGGGCTCTCGGCCGGGCCGGCGTCCATCATCGTGGCCATGCCGCGGAAGGCCTCGCCCCCGCTGGCCCCGCCGCCCGGGGCGCCGCCCGCGGGCTCCGCCGGACCGGCGTCCATCATCGTGGCCATGGCGCGGAAGGCGTCGCCCCCACCCCCGCCCTCACCCCCGCCGCCGC
>CALDQK010000809.1 GCA_937911525.1 uncultured bacterium | reverse complement strand
ACTCCGTCGGTTCCGAGGTAGCAGGAGGTGACCTTCGTCCCTGGGTCTCCACACCGTGGGCAATTCATGCGTCTCCCTCTTCCTTTGCTCCGGTCGCGTCTTCGCCTTCGGGGGTCCTGGCGGATTCACGACGCTCTTGCCGTTCGCCGGCCATGTCGCGGGGTCGCCCGCGACTCGCACCAGAGGTCTGGCCCTGGCGTGGGAGAGGCGCCGTCCGCAGCGGGACGCCGAGTTGGTCGAGGAGCGCCGGCACGTCGACCCAGTCGGCGGGGGCTTCCTCGCGCCCCGACGCGCTGACCAGGCGCAGCACCTCGAGGTAGAGCTTGCGGATCGCGGCGGGGACCTCGAAGGCCAGGATCTCCGGCGCGGGGACGCGGGTGGGGTCGTGGTTGGCGGCGTGGACGATCGCGACCAGCTCCGTGAGGTTGTCTGCGGCGAACTGGGCGAGGTCCTGGATGAACTCGCGGAGCATGCCGTCCAGGACTCGGGCGCCGGCGGCGGCGAGGTCCTCGACGCCGGCGAGGGAGGGCGGGACGAGGTAGGCCTTGAGGATCCCCCCGTCGTGGCGATTCAGGGCCTGGTGCCAGACGTCCTTTCGGTCGGGGAGGTTGAGGACGTCGAGCTCATAGCGGCGGTGCCCGTTGGTATCGCGCGTCGAGGGGAAGGTGACCGAGCCTGAGCCGCGCAGGGTTGCCAAGAGCTGATTGACGTAGCGGCTGTTGGGGACCTCGGTCCCGTCACTCTTCTGAGTGCCGCCCGGAGCCCAGGCCACGCGTGGGGAGTCGACGCTGCGCTCGAGGTATTGGGCCTGGAGGAGGTCGACGATCAGGCTCTTGCAGTAGTCTCGCCAGGCCCGCCGACGGGCCCCCTGGCCGATCCACGAGCCGAACTCGGCGTCCCAGCGAAACACATGGGCGCGGTTCGCCCGATAGGAGCGCTTGCCCACGCGAACCGCGAGCAGGACGTCATCGCGCGCCTCGACGGTCGCGTCGGCGGGCGAGACCTCGTGGGCCGAGACGTAGTGCGTGTGGGTTTTGAGGGTTCGCCCGCGCACGCTGCCGTCGTCCCGAGGAACCTCGATCCGTAGATCCTCGCGTCCCCAGTTGAAGATCACCGGCACCGAGCCGTAGGCGAAGGCGCGGGCTGCGGCGCTAAGAACCGCGGGCAAGAGTGGCCACAGCCACTCCTCGGTCTCCTTGACGATCCGCTTGTCGGGGTGGCGCACGTAGTAGAGGTCGGGCCGACGCATGACGCCGCTGATCGTGCGCTCGGCGAGGTAGACGATCGGGTGGGTGCCCATGGACTGGAGCGCTGCCAGCGGGACCTGGCGCGGGTCGGTGTCGTAGCTGACCTGGCGGCTGACCCACGTCTCGAGGGCGCGAGAGTGGCGGGGCTGGAGACCCGCGAGCACAGCGCTGGTGCGAGCGAAGGGGGCCAGGTCGACGTCCTGGCTCACAGCGACCAGCCGCGCGAGCCGAAGCGGTAGCCGCCTCCACCGAAGCGAAAGCCGTCCTCCAACGGCTCCTCGTCCGGGTCGAACACGAACTCGCGCAGGTCCTCGACCTCTGGCTCTGGCTCGGCGCCGCCACGAACCCGTCCCCAGTTGGCGAGGCAGAGGGAGATCACGCAGTCGTCGTGCTCTCCCTCGACCTGGGGTCCCTCGTAGACCATGACCTCACGTCCGCGGTGCACGCGCTTGATCCCCTGGAACGTCGCCAGCTCGTGCTGGAGCTGAGGACTGTGGGCGTTCTGCAGGACGTGGATTCGCTCCCACTCCACGTCGGCGCGGCACTGCTCGACGATCTGGGCCTTGGTTCCGACCACGGCGGTCTTCACGGGCAGCACCCGCACGCCGTCGGCCTCGAGGAAGTCGATCAGCACGCCGCCGTAGCCGCCGCCCGCGCCGTGATCGAGGACCACCAGCGCGTCGTGGTCTCGGGACATGGAGATCAGCCGCGGAACGGTCTCCGTCCACTTGAGGTGCCGCCAGCGACCGAGGACCACCGACTCGCCGTAGCGGTTCATGAGCGTGACGACGAGCCAGTCCTGCTCCTTGCCCA
>CALDQK010000808.1 GCA_937911525.1 uncultured bacterium | reverse complement strand
CCCGCCACCCGCCACCCGCCACCCGCGACAGCTCGCACGCGCCAAGCCCGCGTCCTACTCGGGCAACGCGCGCAACGTCCGCTGCGCGGCCTCGCGCAGCACTGGATCCAGGTCCCGGTCCACCGCCAGCGCCTCCACCACGTCTCGCGGCGCCCCAGCGCCGTGGTGCCGCAGCCCCGCCAGCGCCTGCCGGTGCTCGTAGACCGACGCGTCCAGGTCGTCCAAGCAGCGCAGCAGGTGCCTCAACCCTTCCTCCGCGCCGTCCCCGCCGGCCTTCCCCAGCACCCCCGCGATCGCCAACGCCACCCGCCGCGGGGAGCGCGGCAGCGCCCAGCGCAGCACGGGAACCAGGCGCTCCAGCCGCCCACCCTCGAGCGCCAGCAGCGCCAGGGCGGCGCGCCCCGCGTGCGCCCCCCCGACACGCGCCAGCGGCTCGACCGCGCCAACCACACCCTCACCCGCCGCCGCGGCTTTCCCCAGCAGCCGGACCAGGTCCAGCGCGTAGGCGCGTCCCTCGGGGGCCTTCAGCCAGCGCAGCACCAAGGGCAGCGCCGCCGCGGCGCGCGGGCCGAGCAGCCCCACGAGCAGCCGGACCTGCCGCGCGCATTCGTCGTCCACCTCCGCCAGCTCGAAGCACGCGAGCAGATCCGGCGTCAACGTGACCGCACCCGCCTCGCGCTCAGCGATCCACCGGAGCGCCTCGAGCACGGCCGCGCGCAGGGTCGGGTCGGGATCACGCGCGAGCCGCGACAGGAGCGCGCAGGCCTCTCGCTCGGCCCCGCGCACGCGGGCCACGTCGCCCACGCTGAGCCGGCGCTCGAAGCGAGACAGGCCCGGATCGAGCAGCCGCTCCCGCAGCGCGGCGAAGCCCTGCGCGCCGCAGCGCGCCAAGAGCGAGATCGCGCGCCGCGACTCACCACCGCCTTCCGCACCGGACCGCTTCACCAGCTCGAGCGCGCGTCGCTCTTCACCCAGCACCAGCCACAGCTCGGCCTCGTCCAGGGGCGGCGTCTCGCCCGGGTAGCGCCCGAGCGCCTCGTGCCCCACCTCTCCGGAACTCGAACCCGAGCCCGAGCTCGAGACCGCGGCCAAGGCGCGCAAGGCGAGCGCGCGGTGCTCCCCCTCGTCGGGATCCGCCGCCAAGTCCGCCAGCGCCCCCGCCGCGGCTTCCGCCGCCTTCCCCAGGGACCCCAGCGCCTGCACCGCCGCCGCGCGCTCCTTGGCCCGCGGCGAGTCCAGCAACTCCAGCAGCGCCGGCACGCTCAGCTCGGCCGCCGCGGGGACTCCCCCCAGCGCTTCGGCCGCGTGAACCCGCACGCGCTCGTCCTCACCGGGGTCCCCCAGGCGATCCACCAGGTCCACCACCGCGGGCGCCGCTCGCGAGCCAACGGCCGCCAGCTCGCTCGCGGCGGCCTCGCGGCGCGTGACGTCCCCCGAGCCCAGGTCGCTCCGCAGGTGCTCCAGGGCGCCCGCCTGGTCGGCGAAGGCGACCAGGCACCTCGCGCGCGCCTTGGGCGTGCCGAACTGATCCAGCTCCAGCCCCGCCAGCACGCGCCCCGCGCGCGCCCGCAGCGCTGCCCCCAGGTGCGGCGCCAAGGGCACCAGGGCCGTGTCGATCAGCTGGCCCGCCTCGCGCGGCGCACCCTCGATCGCCTTCAGCACCCGCGCGCCGAGGTCCGCGTTGCGGGAAGGCGCGCGCCCGATCAGCTCCGCCAGCGCCTTCCGCCGCAGCGAGCGCTCGGGGTGCTCGCTCAGGGTCAGCAGGGCGTCTCGCGCCGAGCGGCGACTCGCCAGCCGGCGGATCAGGGTGTCGCGCACCCAGGCCTCCGGCTCCGCCGCCAGCGCCTCCAGCACCGCCTGCGGATCGGCCGCCAGCGCGGCTCCGGCCTTGGCGCGGACCTCCCCCGACGCGTCGCCCAGCGCCGGCTCCAGGTCACTCAGCCGCCCGTCGCGCTGCGCCAGCGCCACGAGGGCGTCCACCGCCCCCAGGCGCGTCTCGAGGTGGGCGTGGGCCAGGCAGGTCCGCAGCGCGTCGCGTTGCCCGAAGGCCGGCGGCTCGCTCCGCGCCAGCACCCGCAGGGCGCGCAGGCGCAGCTCGTCGTTGGGGGAGCGGAGCAAGGGCGCCAGGGCCTTGCCGGCGGCGGCGCCCCAGCGAGCGAGGGCCTCCTCGGCGGCCTGAGCGGGCGCGCGGGCCCCGCCCAGGGCCGCGACCACGCGCGGGAGCGAGGGCTCGTCGCGCAGCAGCGCCGCGACCTTGGCGCCCGCAGCCTGGAGCTCGGCCTGCGGGGCTTGCAGGAAGGTCCGCGCCAGGGCGCGCGCCTCAGGGGCGCCGCGCAGCGCCAGCCCCCTCAGCGCGGCGCCGCGCAGCCCGGGGAGCTCCTGCTCGTCGGCGACCAGCGCCCGCAGCAGGTCGTCGGGGAGCTGGCCCAGGCGGTGGGGCTGCTCCTCGAGGAGCGAGACGACCTGTCCGCGGACCTCGGCGTCGGGGTGGCGCGCCAGCTCCGCCACGAGCAGCCCTCGCTCGAGGGCCAGGGCGCTCAGGTTCTGCTGCAGGTCGCCGGGGGGCACGCTGCGCAGCTCCTTGAGCAGGCGCGGCCCCACGCGAGGGTCGAGGGTGCTCGGCTCGAGCGCGCTCACCGCCCGCGCGCGCAGGTCGAGCGGGCGCTCGGGGTCGAGGGCCAGCTCCAGGGCCAGGGCGCGGCCGCGCTCGCTCTCGCCCAGGACCCAGAGCGTGGTGTCCTGCACTTCGTTGCGCGCGGCCAGGCGCCGCAGCTCCTCCCAGGCGCCCAGGTCCGAGAGGGCGCGGATCGCGGGCTCGGGGTGGTTGGCGACCAGCGCCACCACGTCGGCTTCGTAGGTCTTGGCGGCCGAGCCAAACGCGGCCACCCCGCGCAGGGCCGCCCGCAGCTCGTCCGCTCCGCCGCCGCCGCCGCCGAGGTGGGCCGCGCAGGCGTCGAGCGCCGGGGTGCCCAGGCGCCGGAGGTCGCGCTCGCGCTCCAGCCTCGCCTCGCGGTCGCCGTCTTCCCGACGCGCGAGGGCCCAGCCCAGCTCGCCGCGGGTCTGCTCGGGCAAGCGCTCGCCCAGGTGGAGCAGCTCCCGCGCCGGCGAGTCCGCCTTGCCCTTCAGGAGCGCGCACACGCTCTTCACCGCGGCCACGACCGTGCGCGGCTCGACGTGGCGCAGTCCGCGGCGAGCGGCCTGCTGGGTGCGGTAGCTCTCGCTCTGGGCGGCGTCGAGCAGCCGCTGCAGTCCGGCGGGGCCGAGGCGCGCCAAGCCCTCGCCCGCGGCCCGACGCACGGCCAGGGCGGGGTCGCTCAGGGCCACGTCCAGGGCGGCGAAGTCACCTCGCTCGGCCGCGGCGCGCGCCTCGCGCGTGCGCTCGGCGAGGGAGCGCTCGTCGCAGAGCGCGACCGCGCTCCAGAGGACGCCCACCAGCAACAGGAGGCTCGAGGTCCGCATGAGGCTCAGGATAAGCCGCGCGTGTCACGGTGAAGTCCTCGGGCCGGCCAACGCACTCGCCCGCGAGTCACCGGCGCTGCGCGCGGTGAGCCTTCCCGGCTAAGATCGGCGCCCGTGATCCGATCCGTCCCCTTCTCGCTGCTCCTGATCGGCCTGGGCCTGCTCTGCGGCGCCCAGCGCGCCGCCGCCCAGGCGGGCGGCGTAGCGCCGATCTCCTCGCACTCGGTCGAGACCCGCCGCCGCACCCTGCGCGGGCTGCCGATCAAGCGGGTGATCACGAGCGCCAAGGGCTGGAAGCGCGTCACGTCGGACCTGGAGGGCGCGCCCCCCGCGCCGGACTTCTCGGCCGGCCAGGTCTCGCTGCTCGTGGTCGCCGACGTCAGCGGCGGGGCGCGGACCTGGGTCGAGTCGCTGACTCGGGTCGGCGCCGAGAAGCTGCGCGTCTCGTTGGCCCGGGTCGACGGCAAGCTCGAGCTCAACCCCCACGTGCGGGCCTTCTTCTTCACGCTGCCCAAGTTCAGCGGCGGGGTCGAGCTGGTCCACCGCACGCTGCTCGAGGGCGGCGGGGGCGCGATCCAGCGCAAGTTCCCGCCCGAGGAGAGCGATCGCTCGCCCGCGCGCCTGCCCCAGCTCGGCCCCGACATTCGCTTCAGCTACACGGTCCCGGTCGGGACGCCCTTCGACGGCGACCTGAAGCTCCGCTACGAGGCCTTCTACCGGAACAACCGCCGGATCCCCGCCCGCCAGGAGACGGTCGAGTTCCCCGCCCAGGGGCTGCCCTACCCGCGGATTCGCAAGGGGACCGGCGTCATGCACGTCTACGCGGCGCACACCAAGCGCCTCCGCTGCCGCAACGCGCTCGCGATCGACTCGCTCCCGCCCACGGGGAAGGACGGCCAGCCGCGCGTGATCCGCCACCGCTTCGAGCTGCAGCCGATCCCCGGCGCGGCCCAGCCGCCGGAGAAGCAGTGAGCGGCGGGAAGGGCTACGGCGGCAAGCGCGGCCCGGGCAAGCGCGGCGGCGGGGATCGGCGCCCGCGCCGGCAGCAGAGCTACAGCGGGCCGGCGGTGGTCGACCTCAAGCAGACCCTCGGCTCGCCCCACCCCTGGGTGTGGCGCAGCCGCCTGGCCGATCGCCCGCACCTCGAGCCGGGCTCGGTGGTCGAGGTCCGCGGCCCCGGCGGCGAGGCCCTCGGGCGCGCGCTCTACCACCCGCACGTGACGATCGGGCTGCGCTTCCTGACCCGCGACCCAGACGAGCAGATCGACGTCGACTTCTTCCGGCGCCGCTTCCAGCACGCGCGGGCCCTGCGGACCGAGCTGCTCGGGCTGGAGGAGGTCACCGACGCCTACCGGCTGGTCCACGCCGAGGGCGACGAGCTCTCGGGGCTCGTGGTCGACGTGCTGGGTGAGGTGGTCCGCGTCGACGCCTTCTGCCGGGGCATGGCCCTGCTCGAGGAGCCGATCCGCACGGCGCTGGGCGAGCTCTACCCCGACAAGCCGGTCGTGTTCCGCGGCGACAAGCGCACAGGCGATATCGAGGGCTTCTCGGTCCCGGCCCGCGCCGAGGACCCCGACCAGACCGAGGTCAGCGAGCACGGGGTGCGCTTCAAGGTCGACCTGCGCGAGGGGCACAAGACCGGCTTCTTCTGCGACCAGCGCGAGAACCGCGCCCTGCTGGCCTCGCTCTGCGCGGGCAAGCGGGTCATGGACGTGTGCACCTACACCGGCGGCTTCGCCCTCTCGGCGGCCGTGCGCGGCAAGCCGGTCGAGGGGACGGGGGTCGACCTCGACGAGAAGGCGATCGAGGTCGCCAAGCGCAACGCCAAGCTCAACCAGGCCCGGGTGCGCTTCGTCCACTCGGACGCCTTCCCCTACCTGCGCCAGATCGCGGGCAAGCCGCTGGAGCAGCGCCCAGAGGTGCTGGTCCTCGACCCGCCCAAGCTGGCGCGGGACAAGAAGGAGAAGGAGCAGGGCCTGCGCAAGTACGTCGACCTGAACAAGGTCGGCCTGGAGGCCATGCCCGACGAGGGCGTGCTCTGCACCTGCTCCTGCTCGGGCGTCGTGAGCGAGGAGGACCTGCTCGACGCGCTGCGCACGGCCGCGGCGCGGGCCGGCAGCCTGCTGCAGGTGTTCCACATCTCGGGCGCCGCCGCGGACCACCCCGTGGCCCTGCACACCCCCGAGAGCCGCTACCTCAAGGCGATCTTCGCGCGCGTCCGCCGGGCCTGAGCTACTTGCCCGGCTGGGCGGGCTTGTCGTTCTTGTCGGGGTGCAGCCGGGTCGGGTCGCCGCCGCCAGGCGCGCTCGGGTCGTAGGTCGGCAGCGGGAAGGGGATCGGCTTGATCTCGAGCATCTGCGGCGGGTCGATCTTCTTGGCCTCGACCAGCGAGTAGGGCAGGCGGTAGTTGGGGAAGTAGTCGTGGTGCTGCGAGCGGAGCAGGGTGAAGCGAACCGCGATCACCGCGCCGAGCACGAAGCAGGCCAGGATCAGCTTGCCCTGGGCCCACTCGACGGCCTTCTTGGTCAGGCTCCGCTCGGCGCGGGCCGAGTCGCTCTGCTCGAGCTCCTCCTCGGAGGGGTCCATGGCCACACCGCAGGCCGTGCAGAAGGCGATCGTGGGGTCGGAGGGGACTCCGCAGTTCCAACAGTTCATTGCTGCTTCGGCTTTTCGTGCAGGCGGATTCGCTCTTGAATCGCGGCTGAGTCGGGGTGGCCGAGCTCGACGGCTCGCTTGTAGTGCTTGAGGCAAGAGCTCTTGCAGCGCCAATCGAGCATGGCGCCCAGGTTGCGCTCGTAGTCGGCCTCGCTCGGGTATTCCTTCTGGTAGCGGCGGATCGAGTCGGCGCCCGCGCGCGCGTTGGTGTCCCACAGGACCGAGAGCTTGTTGTCGACCGCCAGCTTGAGCAGGCTGGTGCGGTCCTTCTGGCCCATCAGCGTGTTGGCGGCCTTCTCGAGGTGGATCTTGACCTCGTTCAGGAGGGTCTTGCGCCGCACCTCGTCCAGGGACTTGTCCTCGCGATAGGCCCGCAGCGCGGCGTGCCCCGCGTTGAGCATGTAGACGATCTCGTTCGTGCGGTCGAGCTTCGCCGCCTCCGCGAACACCTCGGCGGCCTCGTTGAAGCGCTCGACCCGGTAGAGGCCCTGCCCGATCGCGTTCAGGATCTCCGGCGCGTCGCGCTTGTGCGGCAGGTAGCGGCCGAAGAGCCCGCCGCGCTGGCCTCGGCCTCGGCCGCTGCTGAACTCGAGCGCGCCGAGCTTGCGCCCGAAGTCCGCGCGGGCGTTGAGGGAGTCCTTGTCGTTCGGCTTGCAGGCGGGGTCGGCGAGGGAGAAGCGGTAGGCGGCCCGCAGCAGGCGCGCGGGGTCGTAGTCGGGGCCGAGGTCGTTCTCGTCGCGCTCGCGCTCCTCGGCCGGCAAGGCGCGGGCTCGCAGGGTGTAAGCCCGCGCCGCCGCCGGGAGCGGGTCCTGGTCGAGCAGGACGCGGGCGACCGCGAGGTTCCACCAGCGAGCGCCCTGGCCCGCCGCGCCGGGGGCGACGTTGGGGTCGGACTCCAGCGCCGCGGCGCCGTCCTCGACCTTGCCCTGGAGGACCATGATCGCGCCGCGCAGGTAGGCGACGTCGGGCAGGTCCTGATCGTCGGCCTGGCGGAGGAGGGCCTCGCAGTCGCCGGCGGCCGCGGCGAGGTCGGTCGCCTCGTCGAGCTCGGCCATGCGCAGGCGCGTCGAGACCAGGCCCAGCACGGCGCTGGTCCGGCCAGGCTGGGCGTCGAGGGCCTCCTGGAACAGGCGCTGGGCCGTCTCGAGCTTCTCGAGGGAGTTCGCGCTCTCGAGCTCGAGGGAGCCGAGCAGGACGCTGGCGGAGGGGTCGCCCGAGTCGCGCCACTTGCGCAGCAGGGCGCGCGCGTGGGGCGTGCGCTGGTGGAAGGCCTCGACCGCGGCCAGCGCCCGGTCCTCGGCCAGGATTCCCTGAAAGGTCGAGAGGGCGATCGGGATCGTGATCAAGGTCACGAGCGCAGCCCCGCCCAGGTAGGCCAGGGCGATCGTGCTCCGCCCGGCGGCCTGGATCGCTTCGGTGAAGGTCATGAGCCGCGCCTCCGCGTGTAGGCCTTGGCCTCGCTGGGGGAGAAGCGGTGCTGGATCGAGCGGAAGGGGATCGGGCCGAGGTTGCGGCTGTCCCAGCGGTCGGCGCCCTTGCGCCCGCGCAGGTCGTTGAGGACGAACACGCAGCCCGCGGGCACGATCAGCTCGGGATAGAACTCGTTCTTGTTCTTGTAGCGGACGTAGGGGTCCTGGATCTCCTTGTCGTCCACGAAGATCTTGGCGCCCTCCATGCGCACTCGCTGCCCCTCGAGGGCGATCACGCGCCCCGTGAGCACCTTGTTCTTGGCGCGCCCGACCTGGAAGCGGACGATGTCGAGGGGCTGCAGCTCGTCGGCCCGCAGCCGCGCGGTCCGCTGCCCGAAGCGGTTGGCGCCCTTCTCGATCTGAGGCTGCATGAACTGCAGCCCGTCAGGCTCGTCGAAGGTGACGCTGTCGTAGCTGCGCCACCACCACACTCCGGCCAGGACAAAGGCCAGGATCACCCCAAAAAAGGGGACTCCCTCTGGTTTCACCGCGCCTCCTTCGGTCCGTAGGGTGAGACCCGCTCACTTCGCTGTCAAGCGAGGCGACCCCGCGTGGCTCCCTCCGAGGCGTTCGATTGTCAGTAGGCCACCGCTGGGCTAGGCTGAGAGCTGACGCGTTGAAGCTCCAGGGGATAGGGAAAGGTGATATGTCGCACGCTCGCAGCGTAGCCGCCCCGCCCCTGGCGCTCCTCTTCGCGACCCCGCTCGTGTTCGGGCTCCTGATCGGCGCTCCAGCGCCGCTCCAGCTCGGCCAGGCCTGGGCTCAGCAGAGCAGCAACGACGCGGAGGAGTGGTTCGACGACCTCTTGCTCGAGGGCGGCGACAAGGGCGACCTCGCGGCCTACGAGCTCTTCATGCGCCAGATCCAGCCCGAGCGGCTGCGCCAAATCATGGCGGGCGAGAACACCAAGGCCCAGCTCTGCATCCTGCGCGCGCTCAAGTGGGCCGGCCGCGCTCACCCGCGCGCCGCCTTCGAGCTCGTGGACGCAGGGATCGGCGCCCCCGCCGAGAAGATCGACGACGCCGCGACCCGCGCGCTGGGCTTCCTCGAGGACCCCTGGGTCTACGCCGAGATCGGGCGCCGGCTGGCGAAGCTCCGCTACGCCCGCCCCGAGACGCCCGACGGGCGCAAGGCGCGCGGCCTGGTCGCTGGGATCGCGCGCCTGCGCTACCCGATGCGCGCCACCGGCGTGCTGGTGCGGGCCCTCAGCGAGCGAATGGAGCCCTCCCTGGAGCGCCACGTGCGCCAGACCCTCGAGCTCATGACGGCCCAGCGCTTCAGCAGCCCCGCGCAGTGGCAGGCCTGGTGGAAGAAGGTCCAGGAGCGCGAGCTCACGCCCTCGGAGTGGGCCCACGAGGTGGTCAAGCGCCGCTCGGAGGCCCAGCGCGAGATCGAGCGCACGGCGGAGGAGTTCTACGAGCGCCTGCTGGCTGCCCTGGCCGACAAGCCGCAGCAGCTGCTGCGCGAGCTCGAGCGCGGCCTCAGCCAGGAGGAGATCCCCGACGTGCAGCAGCGCGCGATCTTCGAGCTGGGCCGGCTGGGGCGCCTCCCCGATGACGGCAAGACGACCCCCGAGCGCGCCCAGGCGCTCAAGCTCCTCGTGAACCGGCTCAAGACCGGCCAGAACCTCGAGTTCGACCCGCTCACGGCCGAGGTGATCAAGGCGCTCGGGCAGACCGGCGACGCCAGCCTGCTCGCGGAGCTGACGCACTTCTTGAACCACGACTCGCCGCGGATGCGCATGGCGGCGGTGCAGGCCCTGGCTGAGC
>CALDQK010000807.1 GCA_937911525.1 uncultured bacterium | reverse complement strand
TGGTGTCGCCGCCACGACCTGGCGGAGTCCGAGCGCGAGCCGCGCCTCGTTCACGAGAACGGCGACGCCGGGCACGTGATGATCCTCGAGGACGAGAGCTTCCTCTGGTTCGACTTCGAGATGGTCTTCCGCTCCCGCTCCCGGGTGCGCGAATACGTCGGCCACGAGATCGTGCAATACGTATGGCAGCTCCTGCGCAAGACGCCGCTCGATATGCACGAGCGCTTGCTCGAGGAGACCGCGCGCCACTACCCCAACCGGGAGCGGATCCGCTTCGCCCCCGACGTGTTCTTGAGCCACCCCCGGCTGACGGTCCGCGCGGCCCGCGCGGTCGACATGCGCCGCAAGCGGGGGCGCAAGCCGAGCAGCAAATACGCCCTCGCGCGCCGGCTCAAGGCCGCCGTCGAGGTGGCGGACGGGGCCTCCTCATGAAGCGCGCCCTGCTTCCGCTCGCGCTGGCCTGCCTGGCCGCGAGCCCGGCCAGCGCCGACGCCGAGGGCGAGCGTCGGCGCGCCCTCGTCGCCAAGCACCGCGCCTCCCTGGTCCGGGTCGAGGCCCGCGTCCGGATCGAGGTCACCCGCCTACCGGGGGTGGGGGGCGGCGCTCGTCGCAGCCACGAGGTCTCCCTGCCCGGCGTCGTGGTGAGCAAGGACGGCCTGATCGCCTTCCCGGCAGCCGGACTCGACCCGGCCCGTGCCGCCTACGAGCTGCTCGGCGCGGCGGGACCCGCCGAGGTCCTCAACCTGCGCGTCGTCGGGGGCGACGAGCGGATCCGCGAGGCGAGCTGGCTCGGACGCGACCCGGGGACGGGGCTGGCCTTCGCCCGCGTCAGCGAGGCCGGACGGGCTGGCCTGACGCCCGTCAGCGGCTGGCCCAAGGAGGCCAGCGTCGAGCTCGGGCAGCCCGTTACGCTGATCTACCTGGCGAGCGAGCTCTACCGCTACGCGCCCTCGGCCGAGGTCTCTCGCGTCGCGAGCGCGGGCCCTGGGCGCGCCGCCCTCAGCCCTCGCCTTCCGCACGGCCTGGGCGCCCTGGCCCTGGACGCGAGCGGAAAGCCCCTGGGTCTGCTCCTGCCCGGTCCTCTCCGCGCCGAGCGAGACCTGCTGCGGGTCGATCGCCTGGCCGAGGCCATGGCGGGTCAGCTCGTCCTCGCCCAGGGCTTCGCCGCCGCGTTGGCCAAGCCGCCTCAGGAGGTGCGTCTGCGCGGCCCCTCTCGGGGGGCGCGCGCCTGGCTGGGAGCGGAGACCCAGGTCCTGACGCCCGAGCGGGCGCGGGCGACGGGCTCCGACGTCGACGCCGGCGTGCTGGTCGGCGAGGTCTATGAGGGCGGAGCGCGGGCTGCGGGCATCGCCAAGGGCGACGTGATCCTTAGCCTTGACGGCGAGCCCCTCGATCTGGACCCCGGCGAGACCCTCGACGACCTGATCTCCGACTACTCGGTCGGTGAGGAGGTGGCGCTCCTCGTGCGGCGCGGGGGCCAGAACCGGACGATCCAGGTTCGGCTCGGACGCAGCCCGGTTCGGCCAGCCAACGCGGAGCGCCTGCGGGTTCCCGAGGTCGGGCTGACCCTCCGCGCGCTGACCTTCTTCGATCGCAAGCGCGCGAAGCTGGCGGAGAACACGATGGGCGCCGTGGTGGCCGACCTCGACCCCGATGGCGCCGCGAGCCGGGCTGGGGTCCGGCTGGGTGACCTGCTGCTGGGCGTAGGCGACGAGCAGGCCCGCAGCCTGGCCGACCTGCGCCGCTTGATCCTGAGAGAAGGCCCTCAGCCGCTAAAGGTCCGCAGATCCGGCAAGGACCTGACCCTCCGTGTTCGACGTTGAACGCTCCCCAGGCTTTGGATATGGTGCCGCCCCGCCCAGGGCGGCACATCCCCGACTGGTCCTCTCATTGCTGTAGGGGCCAGCAGACAAGGGAGACACCATGAACGCGCCGACGCCCCGCGCATTGCCGGTCGTGAGCCCCAAGAGGGCCGCGGACCCGAGTGTGAGCACCGGTGGTATGAGCTCTGGGACTGCGCTCGCGGAGCCCGAGGAGGAGCTACGGACCAGCAACACCGTCGCTGAGTTCGAATACAGCCGCTTTCGGGCCGTCGTCTACAGCCTGGGCGCCCTCGCCGGCCTCCCCCTGCTGCCCCTGTGGCCAATCTTCCTGGCGCGTGAAGCCAAGGACTGGTCCATCGCGCGCAACTACTTCAAGACGATGAGCTACTGCCTGCGCACGATGATGACCCACGTTCGTCACGGGTCGTGGGTGCGGATGCTCAAGTACAACCTGGTGATGGGGCCGGAGAAGGTCAAGCAGGCGATCGATCGGCGCCGCGGCGCCTGCACCCGCTGCGCGAAGTGCTGCCGGCAGTACGAGTGCATCTTCCTGGGCCAGGACGAGACGACCAAGGACTTCTACTGCAAGGTCTATCAGACCAACTACTGGTATTACGGGACCTGCGG
>CALDQK010000806.1 GCA_937911525.1 uncultured bacterium | reverse complement strand
ACGACCTCGCGCAGCACCGCCTTGCTGACCGCGTAGAGGGGCACCTCGCCGGCGGCCGGGGCCAGCCGCTCGGCGCGCGGAGGGGTAGCCAGGACCGAGTCGAGGACCCAGCCGCTCGCGAGCAGCCGGCTGACGGCGAGCTCGCTCTCGGCGAAGAAGCGCTCCTGGGGTCGAGCCCTGGAGCGCAGGGCGCGATAGGGCGCGAGGCGAGGATCGTCCGGGTCGCTGAGCGCGACGATCAGGCCGCGTCGACGCTCAGTCGTTGGCCGCGGTGGTGCGCCGCGATCGCGTCCGCGAGGGTCGGCCAGAGCGCGGCCGGCAGGTCGTGACCCCAGCCCGCGAGGGTGATCAGCTCGGCCCCCGGAATGTTCTCCGCGATCTCGCGCCCGCCGGCGACGCGCAAGAGCGGGTCGGCCTCGCCGTGCATGACCAGGGTCGGCGCCTTGACCTCGCGCAGGCGCTCCCCCCAAGCCGGGGTAGCGGCGATCGCGGCCAGCTGCCGCGCGAAGCCGTCAGGGCTGTGCGCCCGATCGTAGGCCTCGCCGGCGATCTCGCGCTGGTAGGCCTCGTCGAAGGGATAAGCCGGGCTGCCGATCGCGCGCATCAGCTCGACGCTGCCCTCAATGGCTTGCTCACGCGTCGCGCTGCCCTTGCTGGCCAGCGCGCGCAGCGCCTTCAGGCTGGGAGGGTTCCGCCGGGAGCCCGCCGTGCTCATCAGGATCGTCATGCGCGCCAGGCGCTGGGGGTGATCCATGGCGAGGTGCTGGAGGATCATCCCGCCCATGCTGATCCCGACGACGTCCGCGGGGCCGATCTCGAGGTGCTCGATCAGCTCGGCGGTGTCGCGCGCCATGTCGGCCAGCCGGTAGGGGGCCTGGGTGGGCATCCCCAGGACGCCCCGCAGCATCAGCGGCCCGATCGCGGGCACCCCGGCCTCGCGGAGGCGCGTCGAGTTGCCGACGTCGCGGTTGTCGAAGCGGATCACGCGGAAGCCGCGCTCCACCAGCTGATCGACCAGGCCCTGGGGCCAGTGAATCAGCTGGGCGCCGATCCCCATGATCAGGAGCAGGGGGTCCCCCTGCCCCTCCTCCTGCCAGAAGAGCTCGATGCCCTCGCTCGTGCGGAAGGTGGGCATCAGTCCAGCCGGGGCAGGACGATCTGGGCTGGCTGCTTCATGTATTTCCCGCCCTTGTCCTTGTAGGAGGTCTCGCAGGGCTCGTCGCCCTGGAAGAAGAGCACCTGGCAGAGGCCCTCGTTGCTGTAGACCTTGGCGGGGAGGGGGGTGGTGTTGCTGATCTCGAGCGTGGCGTAGCCCTCCCACTCGGGCTCGAAGGGGGTCACGTTGACGATGATCCCGCAGCGCGCGTAGGTCGACTTGCCCAGGCACACCGTCAGCACGTCGCGAGGGATCCGCAGATACTCCACGGTGCGCGCCAGGGCGAAGCTGTTGGGGGGGACGATGCAGCTCTCGCCCTTGATGTCGACGAAGCTCGAGGCGTCGAAGTGCTTGGGGTCGACGATCGTCGAGTGGACGTTGGTGAAGACCTTGAACTCGTCGGCAACGCGCAGGTCGTAGCCGTAGCTGCTCAGGCCGTAGCTGACGATCCCCTCGCGGACCTGCTTCTCCTCGAAGGGCTCGATCATGCCGTGCTCTTGAGCCATGCGGCGGATCCAACGGTCGCTCTTGATACTCACGCGTCCTCCTCGAGCGCGGCCAGGGCGCGCGACAACCCGCTCGCGGCGAGGTCGGCGCCGTGGCGCTTCAGGGCGGGTAGACCGCCCAAGGCCTGATCGACGGTGTCCCGATCGACGCTGCGTGCGCTCGCCAGCGGCGCGCCGGCCACCAGCTCACACAAAGCAGAGGCCGCAGCGATCGCGCCCGCGCAGCCGCGGGCTTGAAAGGCGACCTCACGGATCCGACCCTCCGCGACGCCCAGCCCCAGGCGGAGCTCGTCCCCGCAGACGGGGTTGCTCACTTCGACCTCGACGTCAGGTGCGTCGAGGCGTCCAAGGTGGCGAGGGTTGCGGAAGTGATCCACGAAGACGGGATTCATGGCCTCTCAGGCTCGGTCGTGAGCCAGCGACGGCCGCTGACCCCAGCCGCGTAGTGTAGCGGCCGCTCCGACGGGGTGGGGCGGCAATCCGCGCCTCGGCCGCTCGGCGGCCGATCAAGTGGTCGCACAAGCCCCGCCCGACTCGAGCTCGCTGATCGCGCTCGGAGCCGCTTCTGCTCGGTCTCCAGGCTGTCGACCCGCGCGAAGAGCTCGCGGAGCACCGTCGAGGGCCTCGAGCTTTCGCTCCTGGAAGGTGAAGGTGGATCGAGTTCGTCCACGCGACGGGTCGTTCGCTCCGCTGGGCTCTCGCTCATGCGCCGATGATCGGGGCCACGCTGCTCTTGCTTAGGGAGCCTCAGGCTTGGCGAAGCGGACCTCCTTCAGGCCGGCGCGAACGACCTCGTTGAGGGCGCTGACCGCGAGCTGGTGGGGCACCTCGGGGCGCACGTCGATCACCACGGGCAGGGGGCGCGGCCCCTCGTGGGCGGCGGCGAGCTCGACGAGGAGCGCGTGCAGCCGCGGCCAGGCGGGCGAGGGCGCCCCCGGCCTCCGGGGCCTCCGCGGGGCGACCTCCTCGACGTCCGCGGGGCCTCCTCGAGGTCCTCGGAGCCTCGTCGACGCCCTCGGGTACGTCGTGGGGCGCGCCGGGGGGGGGCTGCGGCCCGGCGGTCCGCGCGATGGTGGG